>CALHVH010000138.1 GCA_938039225.1 uncultured Gammaproteobacteria bacterium | reverse complement strand
TATGACTGCAAGTTATCTTAAACGTCGTGATATGGTCATTGACTTGCTTAAGCCTTTAAGCGATTTTCAAATTTCTGTGCCTGATGGGGCATTTTATTTATTTCCTGATGTAAGCCGCTTATTTGGTAAAACCGTACTAGGCGTAACTTTGAATTCTGCAGATGATGTTGTGGAGTTTTTATTAGATAAAGCACATATTGCTACGGTAACCGGAACGGCCTTTGGAGATTCGAATTGTATTCGTTTATCGATCGCAACAGAAGAAGGTAAACTACGTGAAGCCTGTGAACGTATGTTGAAAATATTTGCTTAAATTTTAGATAAAATTGCATGCCAAGTTATAAATAAATACTAAAATGTTCAATAAAACGTATAGTTAATACTAAAAGCTCATGCGAGCTTTTAACCACTAAATTACTTATCTTAAGAAGGAATTCTAATGTCTATTACCCAACGTGAGTTTGATGTCATCGTCTATGGAGCAACCGGATTTACAGGACGTTTAGTTGCTGAATATATATCTCAACAACATCCTGATATTAACTGGGCAATGGCAGGGCGCAGCTCTGAGAAGTTGGCTAAAGTTCGTGATTTAATTGCTGCGCCGACAGATACTCCATTAGTGGTTGCCGACAGTTCAGTAGATGGTTCAATGGAAACCATGGCAAAGCGAGCCGCTTGTGTGATTACAACAGTTGGACCTTATCAACTTTATGGTGAAAGCTTAGTAGCTGCATGTGCGGCTTCAGGAACTGACTATGTTGATTTGTGTGGAGAACCTGCATGGATGCATGATATTGTCAGAAATTATAATGCTGCAGCAGCCGACTCAGGTGCACGTATAGTTTTATCTTGCGGTTTTGACTCTATTCCGTTTGATCTTGGTGTTTACTTTTTACAAAAGCATGCAATTGAGACGTCGGGAGCACCATTGTCTCAAGTGAAAGGTCGAGTTCGTAAGATGCAGGGAACTTTCTCTGGTGGAACCGCAGCCAGTTTTTTTGAAACGATGAAGCGGGCAAAAGTTCAACCAGAGGTAATGGACTGGTTACGTGATCCATTTACTTTGTGTCCTGATTTCACTGGGCCTGTTCAGCCTCATGGTGCCAAACCCTTATTCGAGGAAGATTTAAATAGTTGGTCAGCGCCATTTATCATGGCATCAATCAATACAAAAAATGTACATCGTTCTAATGCATTACTGGGGCATTTGTATGGTGAAAACTTTATCTATGATGAAATGTTTTTAACTGGACCTGGTGAACAGGGAGAGAAAATGGCCAACGCAATAGCCAGTGATAATTCAATGGCTACTAATCCTCCAAAACCAGGCGAAGGCCCATCGAAAGAAGAGCGTGAGAATGGCTTTTTTGACGTAATGTTTACAGGCCAAACTACTGAGGGTAAGCGTTTGACTGCAGGTGTTACCGGAGATAAAGACCCTGGGTATGGTTCAACTTCAAAAATGATTACGGAAGCAGGATTATGTCTTGTTCAAGATGTAGATCGAGAAAAAACACCAGGTGGTGTTTATACCAGTGCTCCAGCAATGGGCGAAGCATTGATAAAGCGTTTGATAAAATATGCTGGATTAACTTTTGATGTTGAGAGTTAGAATTTCTTTGTCATATACCTTACTGTTCTAAAAATACAAAATTATGGATATTAAAACAGAAATTCAAGCAGAGAAATCTGATTTACCAATCATTAAGCAAAAACTAAAGATATACCAAATCACGGTTATCTTTAGTTTGTTTTTTGCGTTAATTGGATTTTCCTATAACGTCTGGAGAATGGAGGTTTCCGAAGCTAATAGTAATATTCGCGAAGCTAGTTTTGAAATGTTACTTGAGTTATCCAAATTTCAGCAATTAATCTACGTTGGTCATTATGATAAAGATATGACTATTGGTAATCCACGCAAAGGTTGGGTAAAGGTCTTGTTGATTAGTGATTTGAGCCATTTGACAACTCAGTCAATAGAAATAGAAGCAGAAAATTTGAAGGATATATGGACTACATGTTCAGAAACTTATCATACAGATTTAGAAGAATTGAAAAAGCTTGATAGCTCAATAGATGTAATTCGCATGGAAATTAAGAGAGTGCTCAAAACTTTGGATTAATCATTTTGTTTAATTTATCTTTCGTTCGGTTCTTTCAATTAAATCAATATGACCGAGAAGTTTAAGAGATTTTGAAAGTTCTTTAGATTCTAATAGTAATTGTTTGGCGTTGGTATGATCCTTTTCCTGGTTTCTATTTAATAGCATACGTGCTTTCCAGTATAAAATTCTAGCTTCTTCAACGTGGTGGGGAAGATTTCGGCTAAGTTCTAAGGCATTCTCAAAATGCAATTCTGCCTGCGTCCAGTCTTGTCCCGAAGCGGCTGCAATCCCAGCATATCGTTCGAAAAGACCAAAGCTAAAACCTAATAGTGCACTGTTTTGAGCAACAATATTTTTAATGATTGGGTATAACTTTGCTGATTCATCATATTCTTCAATACTCGCCAGAGCTTCGATGCAAGCTAATACTAAGCTAATGTTTCCAGCGGTAAGCGCTTGATGTACATTGGGTAGTTTTTCTTTAATTTGTTGGTAAGCGTTTAAGGTGTCGCTATCGCCTAAAAAAGCCTTTCCAGCTAGCCAAAAACTAAGGTCAACCCCTGCAAACATGCCATTAGGAAGAGGGTTGTCATTGGCAATTTCAAAATCTTCTCTTCCGCCACTAAAGTCTCCAGCCAAAAGCTTATTTACTGAGCGAATTCCAATCATGGCTTTTGTCCAAGGAAAGCCAGATAGCTTGCAATACTCAATCGCTAAGTTGCCACTATTAATTGCCTTTTTTATATCTCCACTTGCATGATGTCTTATAGAAGTGAATAATTCGCTGCATAAAAGGGGGCCAAAATTATCTTGTAATTTTGCAATAGGCTGTAATTCATTTGATATCTTATCGGCATCATTAAAACGACCTTGAAAAGTAAGTCCGGCTTCTTGCATCCACAAGCATTGAGCTAAGTTCCAATTATGTTTAAGTTCTTTGTTTATCAATGCGCCTTGAATAGCCGTCTCTTCAAGTTGTTTTCCATTAAAAGTTGCCCAATGCATCAAACCTTTATTCTGTAAACAATGTGCCAGTAGCTTTTTGTTATTTAGTTTTTGAGCCATTTCTATTGCTTGATTATGGAAAGGCTGTCCTATTAAAGGTGTATCAGAGACCCCATGTGAGCTTCCCAAAGCTGATAGCAATTCACACTTGGCGGCTGAAATTTCATCGCCTACTAGCTCTAGTCCAGATTGAACAAAAGCGATGGCTTCATTAGCTTGGTTATTCCAGGCCATCATAAAGGCCAGTTCATTGCATACAGTGGCTAAACCTGATGTGTTTTTCTCAGTCTTATATAAAAGAAAGGCGTGTAGCATATTAGCTGTATACGCTTCGCCGTTTCCAAGATTGAGTTTGGCTTTTGCTGCTTGATGCAATAAGTCTGCCTCTAGGTTTTTATTATTTACTATTTTCAAAGCAGAATCATAAAAATCTAATGCTTCATCAAAAGCTGCCGCCTGCATCGCATGATTACCTGCGCGACGAAGCCAAAGTAGAGTTTGTTCTTTATCAGCGTGTTCACCTGATTGCATTAAGTGATAGGCAATGTCAGCTGCTCTTTGGTCTAAGTTTAGTGGGTCAGAATTTTCTATTGCTTGGGAAACAACGAAATGTAGATCTTGTTTTCTGGGAGCCGATATTTGCGTGAGTAAAGCTTGTCGAGTCAGCGAATGAACAAACTCATAACGTAAGCCATGTCCTGCATGCACCGATTTAATAAGGTTTGCGGCTTCCGCCTCCTCAATAGCTTGGAGTATACCTTGCTTGTTTGCGCAGCTGTTCTCTAGCTCTTTAATTTTAAAACGATACCCCAATACAGCAGCAACTCGTAGTGTGTCTTGAGTGCTTTCATTGAGTTTTCTAATTCGCTGTTCAGTTACTAACTTAACGCTATAAGGAACATCCAGCTTTTTAATCAAGCTAAATTTTGTGAGCCACTTATCGTTTTCATCAAAAAGTTTATTTTCATCAATTAATTGCTGAATTACGGATTGTACGAAAAATACGTTTCCATTTGTTTCTCTGAAAATCAATTGACTGAGTTCGATGGGTGGGGTTTTGCCGGTGATGTGTGCTATAAAACTTTCAACTTCTTTAAGGTTAAATTGCTTAAGATTTATATGGCTAATCAAGGGTAATTTATGCAGTTTTGGCAAAACTTTTTTAAATGGTTCACCGTGATCAATTTCAGTATCTCTGAAAGTAATAACAAATAAAATAGGGTGCTTATTTAAATGTGGAATAAAATGATCAAGCAATTGAAAACTAGACTCGTCTGCCCAATGCAAGTCATCTAATAGTAGGATGAGTGGGTTTGCTGCACTAAGCCTGATGATCATATCTAAAACTGCGTTGAACATGAAACGTTGCTGTTGGCCCGGTGGCAAGTCAATCGGTTTAGGGATGTCAGGAAATAGTCTATGCAAGTCAGGTACTAAACGTGTTATCTCGGCGGCAGAGTTGCCTAAAACGTTTCTAAGTGTACTCTCCGGTAAAACTCGTGCAATTTCTTCAATTACTTCAGTGGCTACTATATATGGTGCTCCTTGGTCTTCATA
>CALHVH010000137.1 GCA_938039225.1 uncultured Gammaproteobacteria bacterium | reverse complement strand
GGTCGGAGTTGCCCCTACGCTAATAACTTCTTAGCATGCTGGATCAATTCTTTATCACTACTTTCACTACCCAGCATTCTTACAATCTCAGTAATACGCTCTTTTTTGTTCAGGTGACGAACCTGAGTGTGAGTGGTTTTGCCATCGGTCATTTTCATAACACGTAATTGATGATTAGCTTTTGCTGCTACTTGAGCTAAATGTGTTACGCATAAGACTTGGTATTCTTGGCCCAATTCTTGTAGATATTCACCCACTATGTTTCCGGTAACGCCACCAATTCCGGCATCGACTTCATCAAAAATAACTACGGGTGCCGACTTTTTAGATTGACTGCTCACGGCCATGGCTAATCCTATACGGGATAATTCACCACCTGAAGCTATTTTCTTAAGTGCGTCGGGCGCTTGTCCTGGGTTAGCTGAGAACATGAATTCGATATTGTCCAGGCCTAATAGGCGAGGTTTACCATCGGCATTAAAGTCTTGTTGAATGCTGAAGTTGGCATTGGGCATTCCTAGATTACGTACATAATCAGTAATAATTTTCTCTAATTTCTTGCCGGCCTTAGCTCGCTCACCTGATAATTTTTTAGCAGCCGTACGATAAGATTTTTCAAAGGCCAAAAGTTCTTTTTCTAGCTTGATTAATCGGTCATCAGCATTGAGAAGCTTGTCGTATTCTTCTTGCATGTTTTGATGAAAATTATAAAGTTCATCGGATGTGATTCTGTGTTTTCTGGCTAATCCTTGAATGGCACCTAAGCGATTATCCAGCCATTCCTGTCTTTCTGGGTCGGCATCCACACTGTCTAAATGACGTGTGACATCGTCAGCAACTTCTTTGCATTGAATGTCAGCTGATTCAAGGGTTTCAGCCAATTCTTTAAAGGCTTCGTTTTTCGTGGCCAGTTCATGGAACAAGGTACTTGCCTTACTGAGTAAATCGCTGGCACTATTTTCAGTATTTAATAAGGCATCTATGGCTTGTAAGCTTTCTAAATGTTTAGTGCCTAAAGATAGTTCTTTGTTTTCGGCTTCCAGTTTTTCTAATTCTGTTTCAGAAAGATCTAATGCATCTAGTTCTTTTAGTTGAAATTGCAAAAAGTCTAAACGAGTTTGCCTATCGTCAGCCGCTTTTTTTAAGGCCTGATAAGTGGCTTCAGTTTCTTGCCATTGGGTAAATGTATCAGCAATAGTTTTTAACGACTTTGTTGGTTTGGCATACTCATCCAGCATAGTGAGTTGTTTGCTGCTTTTTAGTAAGGAGTGATGAGAGTGTTGGCCATGAATGTCAATTAGATATTCACCAAGCTCTTTAAGCTTTTGAATTGGTGCCAAGTGCGAATTAATATAAGCTCGCGAACGACCATTAGCTTGTATTACTCGGCGTACTAAAACGATTTCTGGGTCATCTAAAAGGCTTTCTAAATCATGTTGTTTTAACCACGCGTGAGCGGGAGAGCTCTGGGGTAGAGCGAACTCTGCCGTGATATCAGCTTTGTCTTGTCCGGTACGAATTGCACTGGCTTCAGCTCTGTCTCCAAGAATTAATCCTAAAGCATCAAGAAGTATGGATTTACCTGCACCTGTTTCACCAGTGAGTACACTTAAGCCTGACTCTAAATCTAATTCTAAAGAGTCGATGATTGCGAAGTGGCGTATTTTTAATTGTTTTAGCATGTTCTGTGATTTACTTAAATTGTTATCTAACGACTACGGTCACGACCCCAGCTTAATTTGCTCCGAAGTATTTTGTAATAATCATATGCAGCAGGGTGGATTAGGTTTAATTTGTTTTTTGATTCAGTTACTTCTAAACGCGAATTCTGATCAAGGTTGCCGAATTCTACTCCGTCTAAGGTGATAATAGCCGTTTCTGTTCGAGGATTAAGTGCCAGTTCTACATGACTTGCAGATGGTAAAACGATAGGTCTGTCACTCAATGTGTGTGGGCAGATTGGTGTTAGTGAAATGACCGATGTTTCTGGTGACAAAATCGGTCCACCACAAGATAGGGCGTAAGCTGTTGATCCTGTTGGTGTGGCGATAATTAATCCATCACCAAAGTGAGCGGTTAAATACTCAGAGTTAACATGTGTATCAAAATGCATCATCCGACCTGCGTTATCATTTTTAATGACTACATCATTTAGGGCATCAGCCTCAGCTAGTAGTTTATCGTTTTGGTATAAACGGGCGGTGAGTAAAATTCTCTTTTCTGGAATTCCTTGACCAGCGAATATAGTTTCTAAATCTTCTGCAAAGGTATCTGATTTGATATCAGCTAGAAAACCAAGATAGCCTCGGTTTACTCCAACTAAGGGTACATTGGCTGGAGCGGTTAAACGCCCGGCATGCAGCATGGTGCCATCGCCACCAATAGCAATGACAAGATCAAGCTCTTGTGGGATATTTTGAACTTCTCCAAAAATCAGCTCACTTACTTGAATGTTTTTGTTTTGCAGCCATTCAAGAATATTTGAATGTGTTTCCTTGGCTTTATCTTTTTTGTAATTAGTTAACAAGGCAACCTTCTGAAATGTGATCTTGTTATCTGATATCGTTTTAGAATTCATGGCCTTATTATAGTTATACCTTTGCCTGTATGCACTGGAATAAACTTGACTCTTGTCAAAGGTCTGGTAATTTCAC
>CALHVH010000136.1 GCA_938039225.1 uncultured Gammaproteobacteria bacterium | reverse complement strand
GTAGTTTTGCAAATGCTCCGCGAATTTTAAAAGAAAATACACTTTGTTGATCTTCACGTTTTAAATGAATCTTTGTGTTTAATTTATTAGAAATTGCAGGAAGTAAAGTAAGCTCGGTTTTTTTGACTAATTCAGATAAGTCTAGATCGCGAGTCTTTTGTAAATAGTGAGACTTTAAACTCGCAAGTTCTTTTGCTTGAGTGACTTTGGACCTTGAAACTGACATTACACAGATCGCGAAATATTACTTAAGACTGAATCTGTGAACGCTTTAGAACCAACTGAATTCTCATTACTTAAATCAGCAGTAAAGACACCAGCATTCCAGCTATCAAATACCGCTTTTTCCAAAAGTGCGGCTGACTCTTCGTGTTGTAAACTGTGACGTAACATCATTGCAACACTTAACAACATTGCCGCTGGGTTAGCGATACCTTGTCCTGCAATGTCTGGCGCTGAACCATGAATGGGCTCATATAAGGCAATACCTTGACTCGGGTCTTGCTTAGACAAAGAAGCAGAAGGCAACACTCCTAATGACCCACTTAACATGGATGCCTCATCAGAGAGGATATCTCCAAAAAGGTTTTCTGTAAGAATCACATCAAAAGCACTCGGTTTTGAAATTAAGTGCATAGCGCAAGCATCTACTAGTACATGCTCTAAGTCTACTTCCGGGAATTCTTGAGTATGAATACGATTCACCGTTTCTCGCCATAAGCGCGAAGTCTCCATGACATTCGCCTTATCGACTGAACTCACCTTATTCCTACGGCCTTTAGCGATTGAAAACGCTAAGCGCGTAATACGTTCAATTTCAGAAACCGAATATGTACAGGTGTCAGTGGCACTATCACCTTCACGAAATTTTTTCCCAAAGTACAGTCCGCCCGTTAACTCGCGAACAATCAACATATCAACGCCTACTAGACGATCTTTTTTAAGCGGTGACAGCTCAGATAAGGATTCTTGCAGACTAACCGGTCTAAGATTTGCATAAAGATTAAAAGTTTTGCGTATTTTAAGCAGGCCAGCCTCAGGTCTATCCGCACCTTGTAGGCCCTCCCATTTGGGTCCACCAATAGCGCCTAACAAAATAGCATCTGCATCTCTACATGCATCAATGGTTTCTTGCGGTAGCGGATTACCATGCAAATCAATAGCTGCACCACCAATCTGATGCTCATGCAAATCAATATTGAGATTAAATTGCTCATCTAATTGTTTTAAAACTCTAACGGCCTGAGCGTACACTTCTGGACCGATACCATCACCAGGCAAACCAATAACTTTCTTTGACATAAATTACTCAAACTTCTGTTTGTTATTAAGCACGTTGTTCGTAGGCGCTTATTTTATTTTTCTGCGACATCAAATAATCCAGCTGATCGTAATTATTGGATAGACAATATTTTGAAAATTCATCCAACGGAAAATCTATGCTGTCATAACCGTGAATTTCACATTTGGTATTTGCAACATCAATAGTTAATTGCGTATTTGGATTAGCTTCCAAATAATCTAATGCTGACTTGTCTATTTCCAAAGGTAATAAACCATTTTTGATACTGTTATTTCTAAAAATATCTGCAAACTGTGTGGATACAACAACCTTAAAGCCTAGATCTAGTAATGACCAAGGTGCGTGCTCTCGCGAAGAGCCACAACCAAAATTATTACCACAGACTAATATAGCCGTTTCTTTTGCATCAAAATTTTTAAATACGTGATCTTCACGCTCATTGCCTTCGTCATCAAATCGAAGATTAAAAAAGGCCCCAGCCGCCAAACCTTCACGCGTTGTGGTGGTTAAAAACTGTGCCGGAATAATTTGATCAGTATCAATATTATCCGTAATTAAATTAAAGGTTTTTGAACTAAAAATATTATTACTCATGCCGCTTGCTCCTGAGTTCTTGGGTCAGAAACCGTTCCGCTGATAGCACAACTGGCAGCAACCAATGGACTGGCAAGAATGGTTCTTACATCCTTTCCTTGTCTGCCGATAAAATTCCTATTACTTGTACTAACCACTAAATCTCCTGGATTACCGATATCACCGTTCATACCTAAACACATTGAACAACCTGGCTCACGCCACTCGGCACCGGCGGCTTTAAAAATTTCATCTAAACCTTCTTTTTCGGCTTGCAGTTTAATCAGTTCTGAACCGGCAACCACTAAGGTACGCACTTGTACTTGCTTACCTTGCATGACAGCTGCAGCATGACGTAAATCACTGATACGTGAGTTAGTGCAACTACCAATAAATACCAAATCAATGGCTTTACCTAAAATGCTTTCGCCTTGAGCAAATTGCATATACTCAAGCGAACTAATATCGGATTCATCAGTGGTAGCAGGTATAGACGCATCAATGGCAAAAGCCATGCCAGGATGAGTTCCGTAGGTAATTGTTGGGGAAATTACGCTTGCATCGATATACACTTCTTTATCGAAAACAGCCTCTTCATCCGTAGGTAGTTGTGACCATTGTTTAATTGCCTTATCCCAATCTTCACCCTGAGGTGAGTGAGGTCGGCCTTTCAAATACTCAAAGGTAATTTCATCGGGTGCTATCATTCCTGCACGGGCTCCGCACTCGATAGACATATTGCACATAGTCATACGCGCTTCCATATCCATTGCTCTAACAGCTGAACCAGCGTACTCCAACACGTAACCCGTACCACCATTTACTCCAATGGTTGCGATAACATGCAAGATTACGTCTTTTGCCGTAACTGACTTTTGCAATTCACCTTCAATATTAATTCGCATGCTCTTAGCTTTGCGTTGTAGTAAGCATTGCGTGGCAAGAACATGACCCACTTCAGTGGTACCAATACCGAAAGCTAAGGCGCCAAATGCTCCATGTGTACTAGTATGTGAATCACCACAGACAATGGTTTTACCAGGTTGTGTTGCTCCAATTTCAGGACCCATAACATGCACAATACCGCGCTGTTCGCTATCCCAGGCATGGCATTCAATATTATGTTTTTTGCAGTTCTCTAAAAAGGTATCAACCTGATTTTTAGCTTGAGCCGTTACATAGTCTCTTTCACCTAATGCATTCGGTGCGCTTGTAGGTGTGGAATGATCAATCGTTGCTAAGCAATTTTTAGTTGAATGTACAGTTAGATTTCTACGCTCTAGTTCAGCAAAAGCCTGGGGTGACGTCACTTCATGTAAGAGATGTAAATCGATATACAATATTGCTGGAAAATCATCACTCTCGGGCTGCACACAATGTGCCTCCCAAACTTTGTCGAAAAGAGTTTTTGCCGTTGTCATGTTAAATATCTTTTTGGGTGAAAATCGTTATTAAAGTGCTAATTTGTGTACATTACCTGTCGCTTCAAGATTTTCATTGACCGGATGGAACCAACCCCATTCATCTTCCGTCGAGCCGTCAATTAAACCAAAGAACGCATCTTGTAAGGCCTTGGTATACGGACCTCGACCACCACAACGCACTTCATTATCATCCACCGAACGCACAGGAGTAATTTCTGCAGCTGTGCCGGTCATAAAAATTTCATCTGCGGTGTATAAAGCTTCTCTCGGTAAACCTTGTTCACGCACTTCAAAACCAAGCTTTTTAGCGAGAGTAATAACACTATCTCTGGTAATACCACACAGGATTGAACTGCCTGCTGTGGGTGTATAAATAACATCGTCGCGAATAATAAATAGATTTTCGCCAGCACCTTCTGACAAAGTGCCATCGTGTGCTAAACCAATACCTTCATCATAACCATGACGATGTGCTTCACGAGTAATAAGCTGACTAGACATATAATTACCACCAGCCTTAACACCAGAAGGCATAGTATTTGGCGCTAAGCGAGCCCAACTGGATACACAAGCACGAATACCTTTCTCTCTGGCTTCCGCTCCCATAAAGTTGCCCCACTCAATAGCAGCAACCACTGTATCAATCGGAGAGCCAGGTTTCGCATATAGGCCTAAGCCTCCGTTACCACGGAAAACGATAGGACGAATATAAGCTTCAGATAAACCATTAGCTACCACCACTTGCTTACAAATATTATTCATTTGGGTTTCATTAACACCAACATCTAAATCATAAACACGAGCAGACTCAAAAAGACGACGCGTGTGTTCAGGCAAACGAAATATCGCTGGGCCTTTATGCGTATCGTAGGCACGGACACCTTCAAAAACCGAAGAACCATAGTGAATAGCATGTGTCATTACATGCACATTAGCTTCATCCCACGGTATTAAAGAACCATTCATCCAAATTACTTTTTTATCACTCATTTAAATTGCCCCTTGTGCAGCACGTACTGTGTCATCTTGTTTATCTATTGCATGTCGAGAGTTATTGCTCAACCCTTGTTGTTTTCTTTTATGTTCGCGATTAATACTATTAATCACAGCTAAAGCCGTAGCTTCAACAATATCGGTACTGGCACCGGTACCATTGCGTTGCTTGCCATCAATGCTTAAGGAAACTTTTACTTCACCTTGGGCATCATCGCCAATGCTGATGTTTTGAATACGATAGTCAAACAATTCAATTTCAGTATTCATCGCTTTACGCATTGCGTTAATCACTGCATTTACAGGGCCATCGCCATCAGCGGTTGATATAACAGGGTCACCCTTATGCAAAAGTTCAACGATTGCTGTGGCATTTTGGGTACCATGCTTTACGATTGTTTGTACTTGTAAAGAAAATAATTCCCAAGGACCTGATTGGGATTGCTTGCCTAAAACTAAAACCTCAATGTCTTCATCAGTGATATCTTTTTTACGGTCAGCCAACTTTTTAAACTGGGCAAACAAGTCATTAAGATTCTCATCTTTATAAACAATGCCTAAAGACTGTAAGCGTTCTTTAAAGGCATGACGCCCACTGTGTTTGCCTAATACTAATGAGGTTTTTTCAATCCCAACATCTTCAGGCTTCATGATTTCGTAAGTATTACGATTTTTAAGCATGCCATGTTGATGAATTCCCGCTTCATGAGCAAAGGCATTGCGACCTACTATAGCTTTATTAGCCTGAACACTAGAACCTGTAATATGACTAACTAAACGCGATGCTGGATATAGGCGTTTAGTATTAATATTAGTATTTAAACCATAATAGGCCTTACGGGTTTTCAAAGCCATAACAATTTCTTCTAAAGCGGCATTTCCTGCACGTTCACCAATACCATTAATGGTACATTCAATTTGTCTAGCTCCAGCCTCAACTGCCGCCAAGCTATTGGCAACTGCCAAGCCAAGATCATTGTGACAGTGACTACTTAAAATAATGTCCTTGCGGTCTGTGAAGTCTTTTTTAATGTGCGTAAATATTTTTGCAAACTCAATCGGAGTGGTATAGCCCACGGTATCAGGAATATTTAAGGTAGTTGCACCTGCTGCGACTGCGACCTTAAAAGCTTCGGATAAAAAATCTAATTCGGTACGACCTGCATCTTCAGCTGAAAACTCAATATCATCAAAATACTGTTTAGCGAAAGTAACAGAATTATGAATACTCTCTAAAACCTGCTCTTTTTCCATTTGCAATTTGAATTCTCTATGCAAAGGACTTGTGGCTATAAAAACATGCAAACGTTTATTAGGTGCTGGCTCTAAGGCTTTTGCAACCGCTTCAATATCGCCTTGCTGTGAGCGGGCTAAACCGGCAATAGTTGAGTGTAACTTAAGAGCTGCAACTTTATTAACAGCGGAAAAATCACCGGGTGAAGCGGCTGGAAAACCGGCTTCAATAATATCAACACCGAGTTCATTGAGTGCGTTGGCAATTTTCAATTTTTCATCCACGTTCATTGAACAACCAGGAGATTGCTCACCATCACGTAAAGTGGTATCAAATATTTTTACAATGTCATTATCTTGTGTTGCCATAATCTTCACCAATGTGAATAAATTTATACTAATCTGTATGAATTACATCGTGCCGTGAGTAACGCAAAACAGTAGACTGCATTCCCGCTCTTAAGTCTTCGGCACTTAAGTCTTTTGCATCAACCACATCACCTAGACGTTTTATTTGATGTATTAATACATCTTGTCGTGGTGTTCCATTCTCAATTTCAACTTCTAACTTAAAACTGTTTTCGCTTGGCATAAAAGAGTGCATTGATATCACTCTATGTCCACGCCTTTCAATCAAACCCATTACTCTTAATATTGCACCGTCATTTGCATTAATATCAATGGATATTTTTTTTGTATCGTTATGCAGCATTATTCGTAACCTTCATCTAACATTGTGCTGTTTGACTTACCCTGAGGCACTAATGGCCAAACATTGGCTTGCTTATCAATAATTACGTGCAATAAACAGGCTTCTTTTGTATTGTGTAAAAAATCTAGACCTTCTTCAATTTCATCAGCCCTAGTAATGCGTTTTGCCGTTACCCCAAAGGCTTGAGCAACTTTCACAAAATCAGGATTATCTGAAAGGTCTACTTCACTTTGACGTCCCTCAAAGAACAAATCCTGCCATTGACGCACAAGGCCAAGTGCAGAGTTATCAAAAAGTAGAATTTTTACCGGTAAGTCATAACGTTTTAACGTGGCTAATTCTTGAATATTCATCATGATTGAGCCATCACCTGAAACCACCACTACAGGAGAATCTGGTTTAGCAAATTGAGCGCCAATACCGGCTGGTAAACCGTAGCCCATTGTTCCTAAACCACCACTGGTCACATGCTGAGTAGGATGAACAAAGTCACAATGTTGTGCTACCCACATCTGATGTTGACCAACATCACAGGTCACGGTGAGCTCATCAGAGAATTTTTCGGTTAAACGATTAAGCACCCATGGTGCATAAATATCTTTACCAGGGTAGTCATAACGCCAGGCAAATTCTTTTTTCATAGCCTGACAATCAAATTGCCATGCTGCTATCGCTTGAGGCTCTAAATCATTAAAAACTTTAAGTTGTTGGTTTAAGTCACCATGCAAGGCAACATCCACTGCACGTAATTTTGCAATCTCAGCAGCATCTACTTCTACATGCAAGATTCTGGCATTAGGTGCAAATTCATCTAATTTACCTGTAGCCCTGTCATCAAAACGTACGCCAATAGCAATTAATAAATCACTAGTCTGCACCGCTTTATTTGCCGCCTGGTTACCGTGCATGCCCAACATACCAAGATAATGTTCAGTGTCTTTTGTCAATACCCCTAAACCTTTCAAAGTTGAAACTGCTGGTATACCAGTTCGTTTAGCTAATTCTCTTAACTCGTTTTCAACACCGGCCATAACTGCACCGCCACCGATATACAGTAATGGTTTTTTTGAGTTACGGATTAACTCTAATGCAGCTTTCTCGTCTGAAGAAGTGGTCGGAATATTTGAAGGCTCAACCGCAGGAATAAAACGTTTACCAGCAACATTACCTGAAGCAATATCCTTTGGTAAATCAATCAATACCGGGCCCGGTCGACCGGATTTTGCAAGCTCTATGGCTTCGGCCACAATGGCAGGAATATCATCAGTATGTCTTACTATATAACTGTGCTTTACTATCGCTAAGGTCATACTGAATATATCCACTTCCTGGAAAGCATCAGTTCCCATCACGCTAGTAGGCACTTGACCAGTAATTGCCAACATCGGTATTGAATCCATATAAGCATTAGCTATGCCTGTGACTAAATTTGTGGCCCCTGGACCAGATGTGGCCATACAGACACCAACCTCTCCACTAACACGTGCATAAGCATCCGCAGCCAGTGCACAGCCTTGTTCATGTCGACAAAGTATGTGTTTTAAGGAACTATCATATAAAGCATCGTACACAGGCATAATCGCACCACCTGGATAACCAAATATGTATTCAACACCTTGGTTTTCTAAAGCCTTAACCAATTGTTGTGCACCATTCAAACTTGCATCAGCATGTATATCAATAGATGCGTGGCTCGGAACGGTTTGTTGTGCAGTTTGCGATGACATCATGTGTGGCTCTTATATCTAATTTAAAATTCAAGCTTAAAAAAAAACCCGTAACTCTAATGAGTAACGGGTTGGCTTAATATGTTTTATCTTTTTCTAAGTCATACCCGTAACGTTACTAATAATTAGCACCAGAATGAGGACTAGGACTGATAAAGATGAAAGTATCTTACTTTCTTGATTCAGCACACCGACTAACAAAGCGTTTTGCTTTGCTTTGTTTGTCATCGAGTTTTGTGAATGCGTTTTCATTGAGACCGACTTTTTCATATCTGGAAATTGATTGCAAGCTTTTTGCATAAAATCACAAAGTGGAATCGCTAACTGGTTTCCCCTGTAACTGAAATACCTTATAAAACAGTTACAAACTAAACTTTTCAAACAAGCGTTTTAAGACTATAGAGCTATAAAAAGCCTTGTTTTTCAGCAGAATTTACTATTTCCAAGATTTTCACAAGACTCGTTTAAGCTCAGGTTTAGCAAGCGTAAATTTGCGGTAAGAAACTTATGTGCGCGAGAATTCGTCATGAATTTAAGCAAATTCTATGATTTTTACCGAGAATATACTGAAAAAACAGCATTAAGCTCAAGCATCCTGTATGCTGCCGTCCTATTTCGCTAATCGGCGATTATTAACACAACATTCGAGAACATTATGAGTTTTGAATCCCTTGGTTTATCCCAAGAAATTCTAAAAGCGGTGTCCGAGCAAGGCTACACTGAGCCTTCTCCAATCCAAGCCAAAGCCATACCGCCAGTCTTAGAAGGCCGAGATGTCATGGCCGCCGCCCAAACCGGCACTGGTAAAACCGCAGGCTTTGTATTGCCTATATTAGAGATGCTCGCTCACAGTCATAAGGCTTCAGCCAATGAAGTACATGCCTTGATCGTTACTCCAACCAGAGAATTGGCTGCACAAGTACATAATAATGTACAAGTCTATGGTCAATACCTTGGTCTAAAAACAGCTGTTGTGTTTGGAGGCGTAAGCATTAACCCCCAAATGATGAAAATGCGAAAGGGCGTTGATATCCTGGTTGCCACTCCTGGTCGCCTCTTAGATCTTGTGAACCAAAGAGCAATCAGACTCAACAAAGTCAAAGTTTTTGTCTTAGATGAAGCTGACCGCATGTTAGACATGGGGTTTATTCATGACATTAAACGAGTCATAAAAGCCTTGCCAGCAAAGCGTCAAAATCTGATGTTCTCGGCGACCTTCTCTGATGATATTCGTAAGTTGGCAGGAACCATTGTTAATAAGCCCGTTGAAGTCTCTGTCAGTCCCGCCAACACCACTGTAGATTTAGTCGAGCATTGGATAGTTCCCGTTGATAAGCAACAAAAAACAGCTCTACTGATTGAATTGATTCGAGAGAATAACTGGCATCAAGTTTTAGTTTTTTCGCGTACTAAGCATGGTGCCAATAAACTTACCAAAAAACTCAGTGACGCAAAAATCCCTGCTGCTGCAATTCATGGAAATAAAAGCCAAGGGGCAAGAACCAGAGCCTTAGCTGATTTCAAGGCTGGTAAGGTTCAAGTTTTGGTTGCAACCGATATTGCCGCCCGCGGTATTGATATTACTCTTTTACCCTATGTTGTGAATTTTGATTTACCGAATGTACCTGAAGATTACGTTCATAGGATAGGTCGCACTGGTCGTGCTGGCCAAACCGGTGAAGCGGTTTCATTAGTGAGTGCCGATGAAGTTTCTCAACTATCTGATATCGAACACTTAATTGGTGAGCTTTTAACCCGTAAAATCATCGATGGCTTTGAACCTGATCACAGCGTTCCAACTACCACACTGAAACGCCGCACCAAAAAAGCCAAGGAACATAAAAAACCAAGTGGACAAAGTAGAGGTAGACGTGGCGGTCAAGGTCCTGCTAAAAATAATGACGCAACAAAACCCAAACGTCGCAGACGTAGACCTTCGGGCAAAGCAAACTCGTCTGCAAAACCAAATAATAGAAGTCGATAAAGC
>CALHVH010000135.1 GCA_938039225.1 uncultured Gammaproteobacteria bacterium | reverse complement strand
CTTATGGGCGGCAACATGGTAGAAAATTTACAAAAGCGTGGTTATCCGCTACATGTAATGGATCTTGATAAAGAAGCAGTTGCAAGATTTGTTGCTGGTGGCGCATCAGAAGCAAGCTCAGCAAAAGAACTTGCTGCAGCTAGCGATATTATTATGCTTTGTGTTACTACTTCAGCGGTTGTCGAGAAATTGGTTTATGGAGATGACGGTATTCTTGCTGGCGTTAAAGAAGGCGCTGTCCTTATTGATTTTGGAACGTCTATTCCCGCCTCTACTCGTAAAATAGGTGCTGCTCTTGCCGAGAAGGGTGCTGGCATGCTTGACGCTCCATTGGGTCGCACACCTGCTCACGCGAAAGATGGTTTGCTTAATATTATGGCGGCTGGAGATATGGATACTTTTAACAAAGTTAAACCTGTTCTTGATGAGCAAGGCGAGAATGTATTTCACCTTGGTGCACTTGGTGCCGGTCATGTAACTAAGTTGGTAAACAACTTTATTGGTATGACTACGGTTACAGCAATGTCGCAAGCTTTTGCAGTCGCTGACCGTTCAGGCGTTAATCGTCAACAACTGTATGACATCATGTCGGCCGGCCCATCCAATTCTCCGTTCATGAAGTTTTGCAAGCACTATGCCGTTGA
Organism: uncultured Gammaproteobacteria bacterium; assembly: GCA_938039225.1. Lineage (GTDB taxonomy): Bacteria > Pseudomonadota > Gammaproteobacteria > Steroidobacterales > JABDMI01 > JABDMI01. The sequence goes on along the minus strand of CALHVH010000135.1, from coordinate 7,555 downwards.
TGGTGTGAGTGATTTAGGTTTCTCAATCAATAATGCCAACAAAGATTTGGGTTATTTTGTGCAACTGGCTAAAGATTTAGGTACGCGTACTCAAATAGCTGAAGGTACGTCAGCTAATCTTCAAGCTGCGGTTGATGCAGGCATGGGTGATGGTAATGTCCCTGAAATATTTGATTACTTTCTTAAATTAGAAAGCTAATTAAACTGAAACTATAGAGTAAATCAAAGGTAACTGCTAAGGCAGTTACCTTTTTTTATGCAAGTGGAAAATTATAGTAACTTAATAGGGATGAGCATAGTGAGCAGAGTTCACAGCAAGAAGTTTTGTATAAATGTCTGCAAGACAAAATTTTAATCCAAAATCTATTTTTGATCTGGAACTCTGATGCATTGAAAATAGTTTTTCTTGTGATATAGTTATTTGAATATTCTAAAAATACTATTGCATAAAGTTTTCTGTGATAGATTAATCTTTACAAACTCAATACGACTGATAAGAGGACGTCATCATGCAAAAAGTTTTAGTTGCTGATATAAGTGGAGCCCAGGCTCGTTTTGGTTTAGCAAGCAGTAATAAGACTACAACTATTATTTCTGATTATTTGAAATTAGCAACTACACCATTTTATAGTTTTGACCTTTGTCTTGAAGAATATTTATCAAAAGTAAGTTTGCCAATAAGTGAATTACATGCGGTTTTTGGAGTTGCAGGAACACCGGTAATAAATACTGCTGAAGTTTCAAAAAGTGATTGGTTTTTAGATGGTAATTCTATAGCAAAAAAATATGGCTTAAAGTCAGTCAAATTAGTCAATGATTTTCATGCTTTAGCTAGATCAATACCGGAATTAGACCAAACCTGTTATAAGTTAATTCGTAATGGCACTCCAGACTTAGAGTCTCCTATTATTGTTGCTGGAGCTGATCTCGGTCTTGGTGTTGCAACGCTCTTGCCTTCGGATAAAAATATTTACACAGTAATCAGTGGCGAAGGTGGGCATAGTAGCTATACTCCAAACTCAAAAATTGAATTTGAACTTGCTAAACTTCTTACCTCTAATAATGATCATGTATCAACAGAAATGGTTTGCTCAAGTGTGTCTTACCAAATGCTATATAAAGCGCTTTGCCAAATATTCAAACGTGATGCTGAAAAAGTTTCAGAGCTAGAAAGCTTTGAACGTGCTAAAAACGGTGATGAGTTATTCAAAGAGTTACACAGTATTCGTGCCAATTGTCTGATGGGAATGGTAGGTGATCTTGTGTTAATCAATGGCGCTCGTGGTGGAGTAGTGTTAGCGGGTGAACTTTCTAAACGTTTAGAGCCGTATCTGAATACACCTACAGCTATTGAGCGTTTTGAAAATAAAGGTATAAAAAAAGAGTATATGAGGAATTGTCCAATTCATTTATTACTTGAACCGCATGCCTCACTAATTGGTGCTGGTGCTATACATTTTGAAACACTATTGTGATAATTTTAGTTCTTCATGTGAATTTATAATTGTTCTTTGATTTTTCTAATCATTGTTTTAGCATTATCATTGCTTGGGTTAAGGAGCAGTGATTTTTGGTAATTTTTAAGGGCTTCCACATAGTTTTGATCAGTTAAGTAAGCTTCACCTAAACTGTCATAAGGATTTGCTGCTTCGGGTAATTCAGAAACTAAAAATTTAAAAATTTCGATGGCATCTTGTGTTCTGCCTTGTCTTAGTAATGAATACCCAAGCCGGTTAAGAAAGCTTCCTGATTCAAAGTCAAAACTAGCATAGTTTTTTTCTTTTAAATCTTTATAACTATTTATACATAGCTCTAGGCTTTGCGTACAGTATTTTTCAAGCGCTGGGGCAACTGGTTTCTTGGGAATAGAAAAATTCTCTCCTGCAAATATGTTGTCTATCTCTTTGGCAATTTTAAAAAGTTTTCTATCTTTTTTGTTAGTAAAAAGAATACTCATTAGATCTTGAGATAAATCATAGCTCACTAATGCTTCGAAATTTCTACTAGAGCCATGATGTTGATGATAGCTAAGCGTATTATTTTCATATTTTCCCAGGCCCAATGCACCTAACTCATTTTTAGAGTGGGACTTAAATAAAGTCTTTAAGGAAGCGTCTGAGATTAACTTTCCACTATGTAAAGCAGTTAGCCATTTTTGCATATCTTGAGTAGTTAAGTGAACCCAGCCATGGATAGGGATAACTATTGATGAGTCATTGAAGTAATTATTATTAAAGGCGACGGCAAGTTCAGGGGTGTTTAACCCAGGATCAATAATTGCTTGGCTCATGCCACTGGGTTTTAATAGGTTTTCAAATGTAAAATCGGTGAATGACTGGCCAGAGACTTTGGTAATAATTAGACGTTGCAATAGAACATTATTATTACTATAGATATAGCCTTCACCAGGAACAAAAGGGAGGCTCTTAACTTTCATTATGTCTGCAAACGCATCCTCAGGGTTTTTAATACTGTTCCAATTTACGGCTGGCAGCCCACTTGTATAATTAAGCAGATGTTTTATTTGAATTTGTTCGGCCCATATTGGCAAACTGGGAAAATATTGAGCAAGCGTATCATCAAGACTCAATTGTCCCCGTTCTATTAAAAGCATAATGCCTACAGCATTAAATTCTTTAGCAATGGAGCCAGTATTAAATACAGTTTGTGGTGTTAGTCTTACTGTCTTTGATCCATCAATAAACCCTAGGGAATTTTGGTATACAATTTTCCCTTGCTTGGTAATTAGAACATTTCCATTAAAAAGCCCGCGCTCGTGACTGCCTATCAGTAATTTATCTAGATTAGTATTTGTACCATCTAATGGTATGGGCATATTTGAGCAAGCCACTAGTCCACCTAATAATATAAGTCCTAAAAGTGAAGTAATGGTTTTTTGGATATATTGGGACATAAGAATTCCTTAATATTAGCTCGATGTTGATAAACAGAATATTTTTGAAATAGTATATATGAATTGCAGCACTAGGTAAGTGTCGAAGCTTTAAGCTTGGGCAGGATGGGAAATGCCTTCAATGGTGGTTTTGAAGTGATTCAATTAGAGAGATTGATAGGGTTTCCTTGATTGTAGCTTGCCTCATTTAAGGTTCATATTGGAATAGTAAAAATTTTCTTAAAATAGTTCTATAATAGTGTTTCGCAAGAGCTTAACTGGATTGAGCGTTTGCCTCTGACTAAAGTAATAACTTATGAATCTACTTATATTATTTTTTGTACTCTCCATCGTGTTTTCCTTTTTGTGTTCAATCTGGGAAGCGGTGCTTTTGAGTATTACTCCTTCTTACATAAACCGAAAAGTACAAGAGAAAGCTAGTATTGGTAAAGATCTTTTAAAATATAAAGAAGACATTGACCGACCGCTTTCTGCCATTTTGACTTTGAATACTGTGGCTCATACGGTTGGCGCTATTGGAGTAGGTGCACAGGCCGCAAAAGTCTTTGGCAGTGGAACTTACATACTGGGTATTCCTTCGGAAAGTGTGATTGCTGGAATTATGACCTTAGCCATTCTGATTTTGTCTGAAATCATTCCCAAAACCCTTGGTGCCAATATGTGGCAGCAACTTGCCCCATTTACTGTCAAGTCACTCAAAGTATTGATGTTTATCTTCGCACCCTTTGTGTGGCTTAGCCAACTGATTACTAAAAAGCTTAAAAAAGATAAGGACAAAAGTATTTTTAGTAGAGCAGATCTTGCAGCCATGACGCATGCTAGTGAAGAGAGTGGAGTATTGGATAAAAGCGAATCAACCATTATAAAAAACTTATTACGTTTTGAAGAAGTGACTGTTCGTAACATCATGACTCCACGAACAGTTATGGTTAAAGCCGATGAAAATATGACTTTGATGGATTTTTACAAATCTCATCAACCACTGCATTTTTCACGTATTCCAATATTTGCCGAAGACCCAGATCACATCACAGGTGTAGTATTGAAATACGAAGTATTGCAGTATTTGGTCGAAGATAAAGACAATGTACCTCTTAAGTCATTAAGACGAGAAGTGTTAGCGGTTTTGGATTTAATGCCCTTGCCTAAGCTATTTGAGAAAATGACTGAAGAGCGTTCACATATTGCGATTGTGGTAGATGAATACGGTTCTTTGGTCGGTTTAGTCACTATGGAAGATATTCTTGAAACTTTACTAGGGCTTGAAATTGTGGATGAATCTGATGGTGCGGTTGATTTACAAAAACTTGCCAGAGAAAAATGGGAAAGCCGTGCCAAAAAACTCGGTTTAATTGAATAAAGTAACGAACAAGCGAATATCTGGTGCCCCGAGCAGGAGTCGAACCTGCGACCTTTCGCTTAGGAGGCAAACGCTCTATCCAGCTGAGCTATCGGGGCTTATAGTTCTAATTAATGAGCAACAGCTGCTCCAGCACCACGTGGTACACGAATATTTTCAACCAAGTCTTGTATCTTTTGTGGGGGTGCTGCAGTAAATTTGCAAACTACAAAGGCCACAATGAAGTTAACAATTGCACCAACCGCTCCAAACGAACCGGGTGAAATTCCTAAGAGCCAATGTTCGGCATTGTCGGTTGCCATTGCAGTATCTGAGATAAAAAACCACCCTTTAAACCAGAAGATATAAATTAAGGTTGAGAATAATCCTGCAAGCATTCCTGCAATAGCCCCTTGTTTATTCATACGTTTACTAAAGATACCCAACATTAGAGCAGGAAAAATAGAAGAGGCCGCGAGCCCAAAAGCAAGAGCTACGACTTGGGCGGCAAAACCTGGCGGATTAAGGCCTAAGCAACCTGCAACTAATACTGCACCGGCCATAGCTATTCGCCCAGCCATGAGTTCACGCTTCTCGCTAATCTTGGGTCGGAATACACCCTTGAGTAAATCATGCGAAATAGATGAGGCAATCGCGAGGAGTAAACCTGCGGCAGTGGACAATGCTGCCGCAATACCCCCAGCGGCTACCAAGGCAATAACCCAATTGGGTAACTGTGCAATCTCTGGATTTGCTAAAACCATGATGTCTCTATCAGGTCCTTGTTTATCTACTAGTTCGCCATTAGATAATTGAGTATGCAGTAACTCATTTGTTTCTGGATTAGGTGTGTACTGGATTTTTCCGTCTTGATTTTTATCCATATGTTTGAGAAGACCGGTTTTTTCCCAACTTTTAAACCATTCAGGTCTTTCAGCATAAACCAGATTATTCCCAGGGTTGGGCTCAATGGTTTGCATTAAGTTCAATCTAGCCATCGAACCAACCGCTGGGGCTACTGTGTAAAGCAAAGCGATAAATAATAATGCGTAGCCGGCGGACTTACGTGCATCGGAAACTTTTGGCACTGTGAAGAACCGCATAATGACATGAGGTAGCCCAGCTGTGCCAATCATTAAGCTGAGGGTTAAGAAGAACATATTGAGAGTACTGGTTTTTTGTGCCGTGTATTGTGAAAAACCTAAGTCACTCACAACGGTGTCCAGTTTATCTAACATATAGGTACCACTTCCATCGCTTAAAGTACTGCCTAAGCCTAATTGAGGAATGGGGTTGCCCGTTAAACTTAAAGAGATAAAAACGGCGGGCACAGTGTAGGCAAAAATCAAAATACAGTACTGTGCTATTTGCGTGTAAGTAATGCCTTTCATACCACCCACAACTGCATAGAAAAAAACGATGCCCATGCCAGCGTATAAACCGGTTGCGTAATCCACTTCAAGAAAACGCGAAAAGGCAACGCCAACCCCTTTCATTTGACCAATAACATAAGTCATAGAAACGATGATTAAGCATATAACAGCAACCACACGTGCCGTTTTGGAATAAAAGCGATCGCCAATGAATTCTGGAACTGTAAATTTTCCAAACTTGCGTAAGTAGGGCGCTAGACAAAGGGCCAGTAAAACATAACCTCCAGTCCATCCCATCAAATAAGCCGAGGCGTCATAACCTTGGAACGCAATAAGTCCTGCCATTGATATGAACGAAGCCGCCGACATCCAATCGGCTGCAGTAGCCATTCCATTGGCGACTGGGTTAATGCCACCACCGGCCACATAAAAGTCACTGGTGGATTTTGCTCGTGCTTTGATTGCGATGGCAATATAAAGAGCAAAAGTAGAAAGAACAATAATGCTGGTGAGTGATTTTAATTCCATTATTTAGGCCTCATCAACTTTATATTTTTTATCCAGCTTGTTCATCCGCCATGCATAGTAAAAAATAATAATTAGGAATACATAAATAGAACCTTGTTGTGCAAACCAAAAACCTAATTTATAGCCACCCAGCCTGAATTGATTGAGCTGTTCTACAAAAAGAATGCCGCAACCGAATGAGACAATGAACCATATCGAAAGACAAGTGAGTATAATTCGAATATTTTCTTTCCAATAGGTATTCTGATTTTTTTCAGACATGCTATTTCCTTTCTTAGAAACCCCGGAATTATGATGTAATATCAGAGGCTTTATGACTTTAGGATATACCGCGGTTAAACCGCGGCAAAGTATGAGCTCTAGAGTTTACCTATTCAACCGACCATCAATCAACTCACTAACCACTTCACTATTGGCTAAAGTAGATACATCACCTAAAGCTTCATGTTCATTAGCAGCGATTTTTCTTAATATCCTACGCATGATTTTTCCAGAACGCGTTTTAGGAACCCCTGTAGCAAATTGAATTAAATCGGGTGTTGCTATAGGCCCAATTTCTGAACGTACCCATTGTTTGAGATCATTAACTAAATCATCGTTTCCTTCAATGCCGGGCATAGGAGTTACGTAAATATAAATACCTTGACCCTTAATATCATGTGGGTAACCAACCACAGCCGCTTCAGCGACCGCTGAGTGTGCAACTAAAGCACTTTCAACTTCAGCGGTACCTATTCTATGGCCAGAAACGTTGAGAACATCATCCACACGGCCGGTAATCCAGTAATACCCATCCTCATCGCGACGTGCACCATCGCCAGTAAAGTAATTACCAGGGAAGGTCGAAAAGTAAGTATCCACAAAACGTTGATGATCACCATATACGGTACGCATTTGACCAGGCCAGCTATCGGTAATCACTAAATTACCTTCTGTAGGGCCTTCAAGTACATTGCCTTCGCCGTCAACTAATGCTGGTTGTATTCCAAAGAACGGTCGGGTGGCTGAACCTGGCTTTAAATCAGTAGCGCCAGGTAGGGGTGTAATCATGCAACCTCCGGTTTCAGTTTGCCACCACGTATCCACTATAGGGCAGCGCTCTTCACCCACCACATTGTGATACCAAGTCCAAGCTTCAGGGTTAATGGGTTCACCAACCGTACCTAGCAAGCGTAAAGAAGATCGAGAGGTAGTTTTTACCAAGTCTTCACCTTCACGCATCAGTGCTCGTATAGCGGTAGGTGCGGTATAAAAAATATTGACTTGATGTTTGTCACAAATCTGCCAGAATCTAGAGAAGTCTGGATAGCTAGGCACACCTTCAAACATCACAGTAGTGGCAGCATTAGCCAGAGGACCATAAACAATATAACTATGCCCAGTAATCCAACCCACATCGGC
>CALHVH010000134.1 GCA_938039225.1 uncultured Gammaproteobacteria bacterium | reverse complement strand
ACCTGATGACTCAGGACCATAAATTTCAATTACACGCCCTTTTGGTAAACCACCGATTCCTAGTGCAACATCTAATCCTAGTGAGCCAGTAGAGATAACTTCGATGTCATTTGATGCTGGGCTATCACCCAAACGCATGACTGAACCTTTACCAAATTGTTTTTCGATTTGACCTAATGCGGCCGAGAGAGCTTTTTTACGATTATCGTCCATTTCAAATACCTTTCATAAAGTTAACATTGCCAATTTTTGCCACATTTTGTGGTCTTGGCTTAAAAATGCTCACTATTTGCACAACATATCATGTTCTTCCTTGAGCATGAGAGCCTCCGAATGCTGAAATGAGGGCGTCAGTGAATTCCTTTGAAATCAATGGCATAGATACTAAATAAGATTCTTTTCCAACGACTTCGAAAGTGATTATACACAAAAATGAGAACGTTTTGGAATATTTTGAGAATATTTTTGAGAATATTCTCTTTTTTGCGAAAATATGGTTAATTTTAGCGAAAACTTTATTGGTTTTTTAAGAGATTTCTTAATTCCTGCAAAGCAAACACGGCACTTTGTTCTCTAATTTCTTTGCGATTTCCCGCGAAAAGTTTGGTTTCTGCTTTGATAAGCTCATTCTCAGTTGGGGAGCTTGCCCTACTCCATGCAAAACATACAGTACCAACTGGTTTTTCAATACTGCCGCCGCCTGGACCTGCAACACCAGTAATAGAAATCGCATAACGTGTTTGTTTAAGCTGAGTTAATTGCGTAGCACCTAAGGCCATTTCCTTAGCAGTTTGCTCACTCACTGCGCCTAATTGTTTAATCGTGTTTCTATTAACTTTTAGAAGCGATTGTTTTAACGCATTGCTATATGACACAACTCCACCCTCGAACCACGCAGAACTACCTGCTAAGTCTGTACATAACTTTGCTAACAAGCCACCGGTGCAAGACTCTGCCACCACCAGTGTTGCCTTGTTTTTTTGCAAAGCTGATGCTATCTGCCCAAGAAGTGTTTCAGTTTTTTGTTTTGCAGCCATAATGAGAATACATTTTAAGCCTTCATCGCTCTTTGTGTATGTAAAATCTCACTATAAAGTTGATGATATTGATTGACCATGCGCTCAGCAGAAAAATTTTGAGCACAAGTTTTCTTAGAATTATCCGCTAAGCGCTTAGTTAGCGTGCGACTCTCTAACAAACGTTGCACGGCGTCGGCTAACTGATCTATTTGACCAGGCTGCACTAAGAGACCATTGTGCATATGACGAATCACTTCTGAAATACCGCCATTATTGTAAGCTATGAGTGGAACTCCACTGGCTCCTGCTTCTAATAAGGCAACACTTAAGGCTTCTAACATGGCTGTATGTACAACGACCTGTAAAGCCCCATACCACTTAGGCATGTCTTTTCTAAAACCGGCAAAATGAACTTGTTCAGTAAGCTCATGTTTTTTTACAAAATCAATCAACTCATCTAACATTTCACCTTCGCCAAATAAAATAAGATGGCATTGTGGATAATTTTTATTAAAAAGAGCGAAGGCTTCTAATAAACTCAGTTGCCCTTTGTTTTCAGTAAACCGACCGACGTTGCCCATGATGAATGCGTTCTCGGGCAAACTAAATTCTTCTAAAAGATGCTCACGTGAATACTGCTCTGTGTAGTCTTGCAAAATAATTCCATCATGAATTGTGGTGCGTAAATTCGAATCTACCCGCTGTCTTTTTAAAGACCTTTCAACAGCTTCAGATACGGCAACCACTTTTTTAAAACTTCTAAACTTTGGTCCCGCAATAAAATTGTTTTCAACATTGATAACTCGACGCGTGAGAATTGCTGGTATTTTTGTACGTCTTGCCACTATTGCTGTGTAGTTATCTGCACCGCGACGTGAGTGCGCATGCATTAGGTCAAAATGGCGATCTTTTGCCGTTTCTTTAATTGCTTTAATTAAGCTAAAGTCATGCTCACCCTTATAAGGTACACGCTTAACTTTTAATTGAGCAGCTCTAGCCAGCTCAGCGACAGCACTATCATCTGGGCATAATAGAGTTGAATCAACTCCTTTAGCCTCTAGACCTTTCATAAGGGTTACAACTTGCTGAGGCCCTCCAGCCAGTCGTCTTCCTGTTTCAATGTGCAAAACTTTCATGGCTTTATCTTACTTTAAATACGGCATTCTCGACACACTTGCTTTCTGTTAGGATGCTGACTTTGATAATAAATAAAATTATTAATTTTCAGCCTGCACGCTCAAGAAACATGCAAAGAAAGCACTGCACCAAGCTTGACCAAAAAACCGTAAAAATATGAAAAAAACTGCACAAAAGCCTACTCATACACCAATGATGCAACAGTACTTAAAAATTAAGGCAGAGCATCCAAATACCATTTTGTTTTATCGTATGGGTGATTTTTATGAGGTGTTTTATGAAGATGCGCAAAAGGCTGCCAAACTTATTGATATCACCCTCACGGCTAGAGGAAAAAATGGTCCTAACCCCGTACCTATGGCCGGCGTTCCTTATCATTCAGTCGATGGATATTTAGCCAAACTGGTTAAATTGGGCGAGTCGGTTGCCATTGCTGAACAAGTAGGCGATGTTGCGACCTCTAAAGGACCGGTTGAACGCAAGGTAGTTCGCATCATTACTCCCGGTACATTGACCGAAGACTCTTTGCTTTCGCAACAACAAAATAATTTATTAGCTGCAGTCAATTTTGGAAAACATTTAATTGGTTTAGCCTGGTGTGATTTAGGCAGTGGTCGCTTTGCGGTTACTGAAGTTAGAACTCAACAAGAGTTACTGGCTGAATTAGAAAGATTACAAATTGCTGAGCTCTTAGTGGCTGACAATTCTGACACTCCGGAACATATTCTAGGTAAAGAAACGCTTACGCGACGACCTGAGTGGCATTATGAAGAAAGTTCGGCAACTCGATTACTGTTGAGTCAATTTAAAACCAAGAATCTACAAGGATTTGGTATTGAAGAAAAACCTGCTGCAATTGGTGCCGCTGGTTGCTTAATGCAATACGTTTTAGACACACAAAAACAAGCTGTACCACATATACAATCTATACATATCGAACAACAAGATGATTGTTTAACCATAGATGCGGTTACTAGGGGAAATTTAGAACTAGAAAATAATTTAAGAGGCGGTACAGAACATACCTTAGCCAGTGTGTTAGATAAATGCGTGACCAGTATGGGCAGCAGAGAATTAAGACGTTGGATGCAACGCCCTATACGCCAACAAACTACTTTAAAAGAACGTCATGCAGCGGTAGCTGAGTTAATTGATTCCCATTTGATTGAAAGTTTAGGTGATGAGCTAAAATCGATTTCGGATATAGAACGCATCGTTGCTCGCATCGCCTTAAAGAGTGCAAGACCACGCGATTTATCTAACCTAAAAGAAACCTTGCTTGCACTGCCTAATGTGACCAATGTCATTAGCTCAATGCAATCGTCTCTTCTTGCCAGCATTCGTGATCAATTACCTATGCTGCCTGAACTGGCAACTCATTTAAACATTGCCATCATTGATTCTCCGCCGCTATTGATTCGTGATGGTGGCGTCATCGCTGATGGTTTTGATAGTGAGTTAGATGAGTTACGAAATCTCAGCGAAAACGCCAATCAATTTTTACTGGATTTAGAAAATACGGAAAAAGAGCGTACTGGTTTTTCAACTTTAAAAGTTGGGTATAACCGAGTGCATGGTTATTACATTGAAGTCAGTCGTCTACAAGCCAGTGATGACGTGCCGATAGAATGGGTGCGAAGACAAACACTGAAAGATAAAGAACGTTTTATCACACCAGAACTCAAAACCTTTGAAGACAAGGTTTTATCGGCAAAAGAAAGAGCTTTGGCCAGAGAGAAGTATTTATATGAAGAGCTCTTAGAGAATTTACTCACTCATTTACAAGACATTCAAAAACTTGCTCTTGGTTTGGCAACATTGGATGTATTAAATACCTTTGCCGAACGTGCCCAAACCTTAAAGTACGTACAGCCTCAATTAGTGTCTTATCCTTGCATTAATATTAATGAGGGACGACATCCCGTAGTAGAGACCAATGAGGATGTGACATTTGTGGCTAATGATTTAGACATGAATGACAAACAACGCATGCAGGTAATCACTGGTCCTAATATGGGTGGTAAATCCACCTTTATGCGACAAACGGCCTTGATCGTTTTGCTGGCTCATATTGGCTCTTTTGTTCCGGCTGATTCAGTTCAGTTAGGACCATTGGATAGAATCTTCACTCGAATTGGTGCAGCCGATGATCTTGCCGGTGGGCGTTCTACTTTTATGGTGGAAATGACTGAGACTGCAAATATTCTGCATAATGCTACTGATAAAAGCTTAGTGTTGATGGATGAAATCGGACGAGGTACGTCAACCTTTGATGGCTTATCACTGGCCTATGCCTGTGCCAGACATATCATTAGTAAGGTTCGGGCTTTTACGCTTTTCGCAACTCATTACTTTGAACTCACTGCTTTAGCGCAAGAATTTAAAGAAGCGGTGAATGTGCATTTAGATGCTACGGAATATAAAAACGAACTTATCTTTTTGCATAAAGTAAAACCGGGTCCTGCAGATAGAAGTTATGGTTTACAAGTTGCAGCTCTTGCTGGTATTCCGAGACCTGTGATTCGTAAAGCTCAACAATTCATGGACCATTTAGAAGAACAGCAGAAACTGAATGATAAGAATAACTCTGATGAATTAGGTGGTTTGTTTGCTGGTCTGGAAGATGAAAGCTCTAGTGATGAAATTAACCCTCTCATTCAGGCTCTAGACAGCATGGACCCTGATAATATGAGTCCTAGGGAAGCTTTAGAAAAACTATATGAATTAAAGAAGCTTTCTTAAACTAAAGTACTCTTCCGAAAATCAATAAAAATAAAAGTTGCGTCTAAAATAATTAATTTGGGGATTAATTCATGAACACAAGTGAATCAGTAACAAATACAGAAAAATTTCAAATACCAAATAATTGGGGATTTTTATATTGGCCTAATCAATTATTGAGTGCCATGATGCTTATAGGCTCACTCGGGTTTTCCCAAGAGCGTTTATTTGATGCTGGTGAGCCACTACTTTTGAGACTACTGATTGCCGTTTTAGTAATTACATCAATTCTTTACTTTGGTCATTTACAAGTCATGAAGCTTAGTGTTGAAAATGGTGAGTTAAAGTCTAATAATTACAAATTTTTTGAGCCAGTTGGTTATCTTCTCGTGATAACAGCATTATCGGCGTGGGCTTATTTACTCAGTGAAGCAAGTTATTTTTCTACCGATTTAAAAGTTGCCACAGCTGTATTTTGTTCTCTTTTTGTTTTGCATGGCTTTCTCATGTTTAAGCTAAACCAGTTACGTAAAAAATTACCATTAAAACAAAGTTAAATTTGGGATCAAACATGAATAACGAGATTGAGAATAGCCCTTTTGAAAAACCAAAACACTTCGCGTGGCATTTATACCCCTTAATGTTTTTGGCGGCAATGTTTGTCGTTTTTGGAATAGCAGGTATAAAAGAAGTTCTTGCGGACCCCAATGAGTCCAAAATATACCTACTAATAGGAGTAGCCATACTTATCGTTGCAGGACCTTTATTAATATATTTAAAAGGTATAAGAGCGAGTGTAAATGCAGGTTATTTGATTAACAAGAATCTACCGCTTCTCGAATTAGGAGCTTATCTTTTTATTGGATTAAGTGCTTTGAGTGTTATAGGTGCTCCAATTGGCTATGTGGCAGCTTACTTTATGGGTAAATTTGATGACAAGGTAAATTGGTCAACACTGTTTAGTCCTAGCTCAATCATTTACACACTGGTTTTGATCTTACTAGCAAGATCAGCATGGATATTAATCCAGACTAGAAAGTCTTTGCCTTTAGAAGGGTGAAATTTGACGAGTTGTTCTTTAGTATAAAAATAAATAAGTTAGACACTTAACTTTTTGAATAAAAAAATAATTGAATAAATCCCTCAGTTCAATCCTCGAAACCCTCAGTTTGACTGGAGGCCTAAATCGACTCACCACTCTCCGAAACCCTCAGCTACCCCCCCGAAACCCTCAGCTTGACTGGGGGCCTCCTCTAGAAAGCTAAAGTATAGAAAAAAACAAATCATCCCAGTTAGGGTTGCTCTCTTCAATCAACTCAATTTTCCATTTACGATTCCAGTTCTTTAAACGCTTTTCTCTTTTAAAAGCATTTTCTAAATCTTCATACACTTCAAAATATACTAAACGAGTTAGGTTATATTTAGCAGCAAAG
>CALHVH010000133.1 GCA_938039225.1 uncultured Gammaproteobacteria bacterium | reverse complement strand
TTAATGCAAGGCGATTACATGACCTTACGCTTTTCTTTGGCTAATCGAATTTATAGTGAATTACCAAAGTCAGAAAAATATAGGGGTTGGCGCCGCAATGTAGACGCAACTGACGGCTTTGTTAAAGTCAATCTTGACACTAATAAACTGGTAACATTTGATTCATTACATGAATCAATTGCACAAGATGAAATCAACTCCAACACCAAATTCCTTAGGTTTCGTGTAAGGGGAGGGCAAGTTATATTTGCTACAAACGCTTTCTTTTTTCAAGAAGGTCATGCCACATATTACGAAAATGCACAATACGGACAGTTCAGAGCAGATACAAAAGGCGAGCTAATTCTTGAAGCCATGGTTGATGATAAATTTAAGATCATCCAGCCCATAGAAGCTAAAACAAACTGACTACTGATTGATATGAGTACGGGCCAGTAACACAGATTAATTACTCGTTTAGGGTTACAATCTAGACATGCAATCAACATCTCCTTTACCTCGAATATTAGGCTACGGTAAAAACAATAAACGCAAAGCCTTTTGGGCCTCAGTTTGCTCAGTTCTTAATAAACTTTTTGATATAGCCCCCGAAATTTTAATCGGCGTTGCTTTAGATGTAGTAGTGCGAAGAGATGATTCGTTTGTATCCGCTCTTGGCATTACTCAGGTTGAACATCAACTCATTGCCTTAGGAATTTTGACCTTACTTATCTGGGCTTTTGAATCATTATTTCAATATCTTTATTTGATGCTGTGGCGTAATCTTGCCCAAGATGTACAACATTCTTTTCGAAAAGATAGCTATGCACATGTGCAAAACATGGACGTTTCTTATTTTGAAAACCAAGCTACAGGTCGATTAACCGCAATATTAAATGATGATATTAACCAGCTGGAACGTTTTTTAAATGTTGGTGCGAATGACTTTTTGCAAGTAATCACATCGGTTTTGGCCGTTGGATGTGTATTCTTTATTCTTTCTCCCAAAATAGCTCTATTTGCCTTCACTCCCATTCCCATAATTATTTTTGGAGCATTTTACTTTCAAAGAAAAGCTGAACCTCGTTATGCCTTAGTACGAGAATATGCTGGTAAGCTAGCTGGCGCAATAAACAATAACATTGCTGGTATCGCTACCATCAAAAGCTTCACTCGTGAGCCCGAAGAAGCTGAAAATATCAATCGACTCAGCATGGATTATTCAGTTGCCAATACCAAGGCTATTGCCATTAGCTCAGCCTTTATACCCTTAATTCGCATGGCAATTTTAAGCGGCTTCTTGTTTACTTTTATACTAGGTGGACTCGATGCTCTTAATGGGAAACTTGAAGTAGGGGCTTACGGAATATTAGTGTTTCTAACTCAACGTCTTTTATGGCCATTTACGAATCTTGCCGTGACCATGGATTTATATGAGCGAGGCATGGCTTCTGCCAGGCGTATTTTTACCTTACTCGATGAACCCATTAGTATTCGTGACCAAAATAAAGCCCTAGATGTAGATTTACAAGGAGATATTCAGTTTACTGATGTAGGTTTTGCCTATAACAGTAGTCCTAGACTAATCCTTGAGAATTTAAACATTTCAATTGCTGAAAACACTACACATGCCTTTGTTGGACAAACAGGCTCTGGTAAATCGACTTTTGCCAAACTTCTGTTACGTTTTTACCAGCCACAACATGGTGACATTAGTATTGGCAATATAAACATCAATGATATTTCACTGCAGTCTTTACGTTCCCAAATTGGTTTAGTCTCGCAAGATATATATCTTTTTAACGGTAGCATTTATGACAATATAAAATTTGGTTTACCTTCTGCAAATGCAGAACAAATTTATACTGCGAGCAAACTAGCAGAATGCCATAACTTTATTCAAAATCTTGACCATCAATATCACACAAACATTGGCGAAAGCGGAATTAAATTATCAGGCGGACAAAAACAAAGAATATCTTTAGCTAGAGCCATACTCAAAAACCCTAAAATACTCATTCTCGATGAAGCTACTTCCGCAGTTGATAATGAAACAGAAGTTGCTATACAAAAGTCCTTATTGCATATCTCGCAAAATAGGACCGTAATAATCATTGCTCACCGACTTTCAACGGTGGTAAACGCGAATACAATTCATGTATTAGATAACGGAGCCATTGTGGAGAGTGGTACCCATACTGAATTACTTGATAAAAACGGCTCTTATAAACGCTTATGGGATGTTCAAACTGGACAGATATAATTAGTTCGTGCAATAAACAAAAAAACGATGAAAAATCATCGCCTTTTTTGTTTACATATTTCTTAAACTTAGTAGATATACTTTACATAGCCTTACAAGAAACACCTTCTAAAATATATTCTGTAGCAGTTTCTTCATGTAATAAATAACAAGCATTGCCTCGCATCATTAATTGATAATGTTGCGGTAACTCAGAAACTCTACCATTAATTGGATTACCTTCAAAGGTAGCTGTCATATTTGTTGCAACCGAGATTCTATTATCCGATGAAAAAGAAGCATCCGAAATTTTTACACTCTTTCCATTCATGCTGGTAGATATCGCTTTTACAATTTGTAATTGTGCAGTTTCATTCATTTCAATTAAGAGCGCTTTAACTGGTTCGGCTTGAGTCATGGTTTTACACGCCATTAAAGTAAAAGTTATTACTACTAAAGATACTATAGAGAGAATTTTCATTACTTCTCTCCCTGCACAGTAGCAGTAGCATTTGAGTAACGTTGCTGTTTGGCCATTTCAATTACTAACTGTTTACGCATTATGTCAGAGTTATACAAAGAGCCTTCTCTGCTATCACTTACCCTATCAAAACTATCTGGCTCAAAGGAATAAGCCTGTTTATTTGAAGATCCACTTGCAAGTGTTGGACAGACACCGTTAGCTCTATAACTTAAGGCTGTGGCTAACATTGCTTCGTTAGCATCACCCAATTGATTGATAAAATCATCGCCGACCTGACACCCTGGAACTAACTCACCGAGTACTCCGGTTGCATTCATGGGACTGAAGCCATCGGAATATTCGCCAAAGCCTTTGTCATTTTTTCCTTGAAATTGAATTGTAAAGTAAGTTTCGCCACAATTATCTGTGGCATAAAAACCGTATGGTTTTCCACAAGTGGTTGATCCAATCAAAATAACCTCAACATCAATTCCTCGTAAACCGTTAATAACCGCCTCACTCGCAGAACAGGTTCTGGAAGTAGAGAGAATAAAGATACGCTCTAACTCCAAACTTGGCAGTGCTTGACCCGTAGGAACTGAAAAGCCCACTGAGGTACTATAAAATGGGGTTGGCGATAGTGTTTGGCCGGTAACTGGATTTGTATCAGGATATTTATCATTAAATGATAACTCATCAAAAATTCGATTATTGGTTCTTGTTTGACCTGCGACCATATAACCAAGCTGACCAGCTATTGCAAGAAAGCCACCGCCGTTGTAACGTAAATCTAAAACCAAATCCTGAACATTTGAAGCGGCTACTTCAGTAACGGCATCTATAATTTGCTCTTCAGCGTCCTCAATGCCAAAAGTATTAAATAAAATATAACCTACGTCTCCAGAAGGCGTAGAAATAGTTTTTGTTTCTCTTACTGCAGTGCTAACCACGGTCTCAGAGGTCAAAGTAACTGTACGCGTTTCAGTTGCTCCAATATCTCGTACAACAAAAGTATGTGATTCACCATCTTCACTTGGAAATAAAGCGCTGTTTAACACATCAACATCCGCTTGGCTGCCACCATTTACTGCATCTACACCATCTACTTCTAGAATTTCAGCACCGCGCATTAAACTTGCAGGCGCTCTGCCTGCTGGAGAGTCTAACTCAACTAATGAAACGCGAATTTCACGTGGCGGAGCCGATCGAATAATTGCGAACCTCATGCCATACCCCGAAGAAGAACCGGTGGATACTTGTTGTTGATACTCATCCGTTGGTATTGAAAAATGAAAATTATCTTTTGCGTTTCCAGACGATGTAGTGGCATTAGTTTTTAATAACTCAAAATACTCTAATCGATCAGAAA
This sequence comes from uncultured Gammaproteobacteria bacterium, assembly GCA_938039225.1. Lineage (GTDB taxonomy): Bacteria > Pseudomonadota > Gammaproteobacteria > Steroidobacterales > JABDMI01 > JABDMI01. Next base: position 124 of record CALHVH010000133.1, on the reverse strand, counting down.
CCGTACCTGGGTCCACATCTTCGATTTCGTCATACCAAAGATAAGTATTATTACTCCATGAACGTAACCAATGATTTTCATACAAGGTTGAGCCGGCAATGTCAGGATAAGCATTACCCGTAGC
>CALHVH010000132.1 GCA_938039225.1 uncultured Gammaproteobacteria bacterium | reverse complement strand
TTGTAGCAAAGTTTTTAATGCAGATTTACTCATTTTGATATTTTACCACCTTCAAACAATAAAAAAGCCGGGACAAGCCCGGCTCTTTTGTTGACTAAAATAATTTTAGTATTTACCAACTAAGTTAATAAACCAACCATTGTTATCATAATCAAGATCACGTAAGTCATCACTAAAGTCAGTGAAGTTATATCCTACACCCACTTTGAAGTTATTACCAAGATGCCTATCAATAGACATTAATAAACCATGTCTAGTACTGCCATCTTCTTCAACGTTTAACCAGCGATACTCTAATAGACCATCCCAGTTACTAGTCATATGATAACGACCACGTAGAGATGCAAATCGAGTATTGCTTTCAAACCAATCTCCACCGTCTCTGCGTTCACGTAGTTCGCCGTTTCTCCATGCTAACTTGCCACCGACTTTCCAGCGTTGGTTAATTTGATAAAGCGTTTCAGCAGCTAAAATATTAGAACGTTGGTCAACGGTATTTTCATCTTGACCTAAGCTTGGCAAATCATACAAGTAAGTATATTTAAACAAACTATTCCAACGGTTATTATCAATTGGACGATATGCAAAACCAATACCAGCTTCTGCAAACTTAGCATTCTCAGTAATATCTGGTGCTACTCGAACCGTTCTGTCATCAGTTTCTGAATAAGTCGCTTTTGCAATTGCACGCCACGAATCATTGACTTTGTAATCTAAACGGTTAGCCGTAATCCATTGATCAAAACTCTCTGCTCCAACACCAGTGCCTTCATCCTTACGGAACTCAAGCTTACTGCTTAACTGAACATCACGCTTTGAATAAGCTGCTGATAAAGTTACTGCATCACGATCAATACTCGTATTTCCTGTGTCTGCAATTCTATCTAGCTCACCGTGTTGTAAAGATAAGCCCAAACGCCAATCTTGTTTAGGCACATAGTCCAAACCAAATACTTGAGTGATTCCAGACTGCTCTCTTTCATTAATGAACTGAGCCTCAGAATGCACCGATACTTGATCACTGATACGTGAACGATTACCTAAAGTGAACTGATTGTCATCTTGACCAAAATCAGTGTCGTCAGTTGAGTGAGTATAAGTACCATAAAGCTGATGATTATTGTTAACGCGATACTCTAAACCAAGTGTAGCTGCATCACCACGATCTCCATCACTATATTCAGCCGTAATGTTTGCTTTATCATTAACACGATGTCTTGCACCAATAGTAATGATGTCATTATCTTCATAACCACGCGTGCCAGTAGCCGCATCAGCTTCGTCAGAGTCCAAAGTTGTTTGTCCACGTAAGTAAACATCAGTGTAAGAACTCAGAGAATACGCAACTTGTAAAGCCGCCAATGTAGCATCGGTTGATTCAGCTTCACCAAAACGTTGCTCACTGATATTGCGAACTTCTCCAGAAATTCGGCTACGCTCATTCAATTGATAATCAAGCTGTAAGCCATAACGCATATCTTCGTCTTGGCCCTCACGTTCAACGTATGCACCGCGAGCAGACAGTCTCAAACGATCATTCACTTCGCCACTTAACTCGGCACCATATTCATAGGTATCGGTACCGTTACCTGAACGACGAGAGGTTGAATAATTATCATCAACGCGACGCCACCAAGAACCTACTGTCCAGTTATTATTAGTCCAGCCACGCTCTTTAAAGTTAACACGTGCCTCTAAACCCAACGCTGTACCTTTTTGATCTGCTGCAACCGCTTGTGTCACATCAGTGAAACTTAAACCACCGTCATCTGATAAGAATCTACCTGTTGCTTGGGCATTTTCAGTTTCTGTCGCTTCAAGTTTTAAATAGGTACCAGAACCAGCTTGCAAGGTAACATCAGCGCTAGCTAATGAGTAACCATTTTGCGACCCTCTACTCTCATCAACATAGGTTGCGCCAACTGCAATATGATCACCTAACCATTTTTTACCTCTAGCACCAGAAGTTAAAAAGTCAGCATCAAAATTATCAGGAACATATTCATAATCAGCTAAAAGGAATACACGATTACCATCTAAAGGATCATCCTTAATCAAGAAAGGTGCATATTGCTGAGTAATCTGTGCCAATGGACGCGATAGAATAATACGGCCTTGCAATTCATCAATTTCGTAATCAGCACCTTGCAATAATACGATGTTTTCAATAACACGCTCTGAATCACGATCGCGAATTTCAACTCTAACCTTATCTGAACCCGGCAAGATATCTCTATGGCGTAAGTAATACAAACTACCGCCAGTACCTACAAATTGGCTGGTCCCTAAAGCCGATTGTGCTTCTGATACAAAGCCAGACAATTGAGTTTTAGATGCTCCTAACTCAGTCGTATTTAAAGAACGATAATTTATTTGGCCACCATAAAGTGAACGGTTGTATTGACCAAACTCTGTACCGGTAATGCCTGTGTTGTAGTTACCCCATGTGCCGCGTGATTTATCCCAATCTACACGTACATACATACGACCTTGTGTATCGGTATCAGAATAAGTTGTCGAGTCATCACCATATACAGGATAGTAACGGTCTGGATCAAGACGACGGAAAACACTTTGTGCATCTTTACGATGAATATTTTTGAAAATATCTTTAATGTCTTCTTCGGTGGTATCCATTTGGCCGGTAATTAAATATTTACCTTTTACTTTACCTTTAAGATAAAACGCTAATCGACCATTTACAAAAACATCTCCATCAAATTCATCATTCGCCGCTAGCTGTTCAAGACTGCCATTAACATCATTTTGTGCAATATTCACATCAGCTAAAGCAACCAAGAACATGTGCTTACCACTAACGTCTACATCTAAAGTACCGCGTTCAGCAACGTCGTTGCCTCCGCTCAATAATGCAACATCAAATTGATGTCTTCCTACTGGCATGATGTACTCAGAAGCAAACTTACCATACTCATCCAAAGGCATAGTTACGTCATTAATCTGGATTTTGTAATTATCTGCAACGTCTTGACCACTAATGCGTACTCGCGAACCGTAGACTGGTATATTTTGTAAGCGTAAATCATTTTCGCCTATAAAGTTTTGAGCAACGATTGCTGGTGCTTCATCAGTATTTGATAAACCCGTTTGTTGTGTGCTTGAACTCACAGAAGATGTCATTGATTTGCCAGAACGAGCGGCTAATAAACTAGCTGCTGATTCAATATTCAGATCAATATTTTCAGTCATACCTAAAGCTGAATTAACTAAAGAGGCAGCCGGTTTACCGTCTGCAACCGTTGTCATTACCGTTTGCGTTGTCACTTTAGGTGGGAAATTACCAGCGATTTTTACTTCAACACGACGGTTCTTTTGACGACCTTGAGCTGTTGCGTTATCAGCAATTGGTTGATCTGGACCAGCACCACTTTTGATAACACGGTTCATTGGAATATTAAGAGCGTTAGCTATATATTCAGCTACCACTTGTGCACGTGCATTAGACAAAACATAATTGTCAGCAAATTCTTTACGATTTTGTGGTGCAATGCGAATATTATCCGTATGACCTTGCACTTCAATCATTAAGTCTTTGGCATTTGACCACTGAGCAATAATACGGTCAAGCTCAGCTTTATCTGAAGCTCGTAAATTAGTTTTACGAGTCCCAAATTTTGGCATCACTGTATAAGCCTTATACTCATCAGGCATAGCAATTTGCTTCGCTACCGTTTTAGTACCTGCTCCAGGCTCTAGTACTAAAACATTACCTTGCAAAGGTGTTTGGGCAATAGCTTCTTCTAGACTAAATACACTATCAGTTGCACCAGCTCTGTTTTCAATATGCTGGCTACCCAACATTGGTGGAGTTCTGCGACCTTGAGACTGTACTTTTAATAAGCGTTCAGCCTGTGAAGGTTCATAAGAATTGATATCTACTACTTGGAAACGTTTTTGTACCGTTTCATCCATACGACCTTGCTCATCGTAGGCTCGTAAAATGTAGATAAGCTCGTCATCAGCAAAAACTGACAATTTACTTAATTCTTCCATCCCAATATCAAAAATTGTATAAGTTTTACTTGAGCTAATACTTGTCGTTTTCTCAGCACGATAAACTGGACTAATTAAGTCTGTATCATTACCATCAAAAACCAATAACTCCAATTTTTTAACAAAGGCTGGATAATTCAAGTACACATCAAACTTAGCATCTTCAAGAACGGTTTGTCCCTTAATTGCTAAACGACTTGGACCACGAACAGCCAATCTTGGTTGTAAAACTGCTGGATCTTCTGTTGCCCAAACCACACCGCCATTAGCAAGACGAACAGTGAAATTACCGTACACATCTGCACGCTCATTACTGGTTTTTGCTTTAGCAGTATCGCCTACTACAAGATTTGTTGGGGTCTCATTGCTGATAATTTCAATGGCATAACCACCATTGGTAATACAACGATCAACCGTACAATCTTGTGGCAAGAGATCAGGTGCCGACATGCTATCTGCTGCGTAACTTGTGTTAGCAAGTACTGTCATTAAAACAGCCGCACTGCATACCGTTCTTAATAATCCTTGGTGTTGCTTGGTCATAGTTAGATTTCTCATAGCTCACCTCCACAATCTTTAGAGGTGTAGGTTTGTGAGCTTGACTGGAAGCTCACCTTACAAATTTTATCGTCGCCTAAATGTTGCTTAAGCATGTTGTAAACACTTTGTGCTCTATCTCGAGCAATGTCAGAGCAAGGCTCTTGTACTGTTGCACTAACAGCTCCTGGCAAATCACCCGTAATGCGTAATTCAACGCGACGGTTAGCTGCTCGGCCAGCAGCTGTGGCATTACTTGCAATAGGTATATCAGGTCCTCGGCCGCTTGCATTAATCTGACTATCTGCCAAACCTAGCTGTTGCTGCACATAACGCACAACCGAATTAGCACGAGCATTTGACAACTCATAGTTATCTTTAAACTCATCACGATGTTTCAAAGCAATTCCACGACTATCGGTGTGACCTAATGCAATTACTTTCACATTAGAAGCTCCTCGCCATTCATTAATAATGCTCTGTAGCTTAGCTTTATCATCCGGCTTAAGAATTGCTTTACGTGTATCGAAATGTGGCGTTAAGTTATAAGCACGTGACTCAACCTGTGCTACAGCTTGCGGAGCAGGACATGTGCCATGACCCGCAATTCTCAACACACCACCATCACTTTCGCGTAAACGAGTTGCTAATTCAGCAACGATAGGCTCAAAGCGCGGTGACACTTGACTACTACCTTCTGCGAAGAAGACTTCTCCAAGTTTCACTTCAATGCTACGTGAACTCGTTTCAGGAGCACGAGGTAATTGAACACCAAAGTCGAACTGATTCATCAGACCACCAGTGATTCTCATGACGCGAGGATTCTCAGTAGTGAAAGTTGTACCACGTGGCAAGGTCACAGGATCAACCTTAACGATGAAGTTACGACCACGCTCTTTGTTTTCACTATCAATTCCCGCGATGTGATAACGACCATACGCATCGGTCTCAACCAGCAAGCCTTCAACTGTGGCCAGTCTCACACCAGGTATACCCGCTTCAGTAGTACCAGCATTGCTGATGGTTACTGCAAGTTCGTATTCTCCATTTGACATTGGAGTTACCTGACGAGAAACCTTGATATCTTGAGCAGTAAGACCTCTAGCCTTATCGCCAACATGATCTTCAAACACTGTTCCTGCAGCAGTTAAGTTTGTACGCGAGCCTTCACCCGTGCTTACGGCTATATCTTGTAATCTAGATACATCGCGTAAACGCTGACGAATAACAACTTGTGGAGCCGGAGCCTTAAAGTTGCGGTAGTCATCAATCGTTCCAACGTTAATGCCTCTCAGTAATGGCGAACTTCTGTCGGCTACAGCCTCAGGACCATTTCCACGATCCATAGTGGTTGAGTTTGCAACGTAATCACTGAAGTCAAATCCACCTTGTACAAAGACATTTGTAGCAACACCAGAGTCTTGGAATCCATCACCATCGCGATCATCAAAGACCTTACCAACTATTGTGGTTTCATCAATATCCGGATCCGCTGTAATTCGTACCGAAGCGGTGGCTTCATTACTCAATGCACGGCCTGTACTATCAGTCATGTTTGCACGGTTAATGTAATCACCACGTGTGACACCAGCACCAACTCGCATGACATAACTAATACTAATTGACTCACCAGCGGCAATGTCTAAGTTATTAAAGACTATCGCGCGACCATTACGTGACTCGACAAAGTTATCTTGTGGAGTACTTACGCGAGCCGAATCAGTTACATAATTAAAGCCTGCAGCTGGAGTATCCGTAATACGTCCATCCACTAAATCACTAGTACCAATGTTTTCAGCTGAAATCGTGTAGCGAATTAATTCGCCAACAACTGCATCAGGACTTTGAGCACGCTTGATTAAACGAATCTCAGCATCAAGACCGATAGGGTCTAATGGAATATGGTTATTAATCACATCACCATCACCTGTTTCTAAGATGAAATCAAAGAAGTAAGTGGTATCTTCACCTGCTTGCGGAGCATTAGGGAAAGGTACTATCGGATTCTGGCCACCCGTTGGCGCATCAAATGCACCTACTTGAGCTGGAATCAGACCTGAAGGAGCATCTTCATAATCAGCAGTCGGCGTAACAACTAAACGATACGTTGCTCCCGACGGACAGATTGGATCCGCATCTGCAAACACGTCAAATTGATAGAAACCATCTGAACCCGTGGTTTGATCTTGTTGACCAGGACCTAAACACACATCCGGTAAGGCCGCACCTGTTTGAGCATTAATGATTTGCACTAATGCACCTGCAATTGGCTCACGAGTGACGGAATCATAAACTACACCACTAGGATCGATAGGCAAGTTAACATCCTGCTCGTTCTCACCAGGTTCAATAGTTAAGTCTTCTACAACTACATAAATTTGGCCTGTCTCAGGATGAATCAACTGCACCTGATAACCAGCGGCAGGTTCAACATCAGAGAACAAATAGTCACCATTAGAATCCGTAGCCACACGCTCTACGACATTACCATCAGCATCCACCAGCTCAACGAACCATCCTTCTATAAGCAGCTCTTCTGGATCTATGATTTGATCATTATCAGCATCTAACCATGCTGTACCTTCTAGGCTACCATTTTGCGGCACTGTAATAACCACAGTAGCAACATCTTCATTACCATCTTCATCTCTAATGGTGTAGGTAAATGTATCCACACCAGAAAAATCAGGATCAGGTGTATAGGTAATTGTGCCATCAGGATTCACAACCACGGTACCGTTTGCTGGTTCAGTATTTGAAACAACTGTTAAGACACCGCCTTGAGGATCAACATCATTAGACAATACATCAACAGTAACTGGTGTATTTTGTGGTGTTTCCCTAGCATCATCTGTTGCTTGTGGAATCACATCATCAACTATGACTGTTACTTGAGCGGTATCAACATTGCCTTCTGAATCGATAATTTCATAGGTGAAGGTATCGTTTCCAGTAAAGCCTGGGTCTGGCGTGTAAGTAACTGTGCCATCCGGATTCAATACTGCTGTACCGTTTGCAGGTTGAGTCACTATACGACTTGGCTCGAATGTATCACCATTCACATCGAAGTCATTCGCAAGAATATCGATATCTACCGGTGTATCAGGCTGAGTCACAGAACTATCAGAAGTCGCTGTTACAGAATTTGTACCCACTGTCACGGTGACCGTCGCTGTTTCCTCATTACCAAATTCATCGCGAATAGTATAAGTGAAGGTATCTTCGCCTACGAAACCTGGAGCAGGAGAGTAAATAACCGTACCATCTGGAGTGAAGGAAACAATTGAGCCGTTTGCAGGATCACTCACAGCGATTATTTCAAAACTCTCACCTTCAGGATCAAAGTCATTCACTAAGACTGGAATCGATACTGGTGTATCAACTGGCGTCGATGATGAATCATCCACCGGCACCACAGTATTAGTCACTGAATCATCATTTTCGATAGTACCAAGACCCGTGCTGTCATCAATCTCAGCATTTACAGGATTGCTCAACTCAACGGTGAAGGTCTCATCTGGTTCCACATCCGTATCACCAATTACTGGAACAGTCACATCTACTGAAGTACTTCCAGCTGGAATGGTTACTGTTGTAGTCACTGGAACAAAGTCCGTATCATCAGCAGTACCTGGAACAGTTGTCACATCAACCGTTACATCTTCAGTACTTGGCTGATCAAGACTAACTGTGAATACCATATTAGTATTACCTGAGTCACCTTCAACTAAGGTTGCGTCACTAATACTTAAACCAGATTGGTCATCATCAAGAATCGTTCCAATACCTTGACCATCCACGATATTGCCATTCGTTGGGTTACTTAACTCAACAATGAATGTTTCATCATCTTCTACTACTGTATCTGACAATGCAGGCACAGTAATCGTCGCCGTTGTGGTACCAGCCGGGAAGGTTAATGTTCCACTTACTGGAGTAAAGTCATCGCCAGCTAGGGCCGTTGTATCAACCGTTGTGAAATCAACTGTTACATCAACAGGGCTAACTTCATCCAAGCTCACAGTGAATACCATATCAACGGTTCCAGCATTACCTTCGACGATAGTTACATCATCGATAGTAATTCCAGCTCCATCGTCATTTAGGATAGTACCTAAACCTGTAGGATCAGTGATTGTGCCTGAATTAGCATTACTTAATTCAACCGTTAAGGTTTCATCTGGCTCAATTGGAGTATCGCCATTTACTACAACACTTACGAATACCTCTGTAACACCAGGAGCAAAGGTTAAGGTGCCTGAATCTGCAACGTAATCACTGTCAGCAACCGTAGCGGTTCCATCAACGGTTGTATAATCAACCGTTACTGGCGTACTACTAGGCGCACTCAATGTCACTACGTAAGTAAGGATTTGATTACCATCATCACCTTCAACAGTTTCAGCATCACTAATTACTATTGTTAGGTCATCATCTTCAACAATAGTACCAACACCTGTGTCATCAGCGATGGTTGCATTGCTTGGGTTACTCAAGGTAACTTCAACTGTCTCATCACCTTCAACATTAGTATCGCCATTCACTGGAACAGTAATTGTGCCTGTCGTAGAGCCCGCAGGAATAGTTACCACACCCGATGTTGGCGAGTAATCACCATC
>CALHVH010000131.1 GCA_938039225.1 uncultured Gammaproteobacteria bacterium | reverse complement strand
GGAGCTGAAGGAGCTCCCTCAACACCTGATGGTGCAACACGACGACCATTAACTAAGATTAGAGTTCTTGATGCTCCAAGACCACGCAGACTCGCTGTAGAAGCGCCTGGGCCATTATCAAGTACAAAACCTTGGAAAGTTAAATCAATCTGTTGACCAGCTGATTGTGATGATTCTTGCAAAATTGAAGCAGGGTCGATTAGACCAACTTCACGTGATGCTTCTGTACTGATTACTTGAAGAGGTGAAATACTGGTAAATGACGTTTTTCTTAAACGTGAACCAGTAACAACTACTTCTTCAGTATCATCATTGTCGTCAGCTTCTTGGACTTGTACTTCTGCATCTTCGACAGCATTTTCTTGCGCTTGCGCAGAAAAAGTAGATAAAGACATAGCAAGTAGAAACCCTAGTAAACCTAGAGTTTTTTCTTTTAAATTACTCATTAATCGCTCCCTAGCGTGTGAATTACAACGTAATACTCTTATCTAGAAGTATGTTTTTAAGCTTAAAAGCCTATCTGACTTAAATACATACAGATGAAACTATCACGAATTGTCACAATATTGCCACAGTTTAATGATTGCCGCAACAGTATTATTTACCTAGGATAATATTAACTTTTTTGTTTATTTTGTCATATAAAAGTGTACTGAGCACAAGCCTGTTGTTAATTAGCAACAAATATTAAATCTAGGCCAAAGACGCCTATTTAGCAATCAATTTTCAGTAATTATGTAAAAAACTGTGACTCAACACCAATTACTCACAAAAGACCTATAATGTTTTTTTACTAAATTACATCAGCTAGAACTTTACGGAGACTCCCATGCGTAGCCAATCATTCATCAAACGCCTTTACGTTACCGCACTTTTAACACCACTTCTCTTTTTATCAGCCTGTGCGAGTAACCCAGTGACTGGTAAAAAAGAACTCCGCTTAGTAGGAGAAGGCACTGAAATAAAAATGGGCTTACAGCAATATGCTCCATCTCGTCAATCACAAGGTGGTGACTATGTAATTGAACCGGAGTTAACTCGTTATGTTCAAAGTGTTGGGGATAAACTCGCTGCTGTGAGTGATCGCAAGTTACCGTATGAGTTTCAAGTAATTAATAGTTCTGTTCCTAATGCCTGGGCTTTACCAGGTGGAAAAATTGCTATTAATCGTGGACTACTTACAGAGCTAAACAGTGAAGCAGAGTTAGCCGCTGTACTCGGACATGAAATCGTTCATTCAGCCGCTCGTCACGGTGCTAAATCTATGGAACGCGGAATGCTAATGCAAGTTGGAATGATTGCTATTCAAGCCAAAACTTACGATAACAAGTACGCAAACTTAATTAATGCGGGTACGCAAGTTGCTGCTGGCTTAATCTCAACCAAACACGGCCGCGATGCCGAATTAGAATCTGATTACTATGGAATGCAATACATGGCCGAAGCTGGCTACGATCCAAATGCCGCTATAGATTTACAAGAAACCTTTGTCAGACTATCTGCAGAATCAGGACGAAGCAATGGCGGGTGGTTACAAGGTTTATTTGCTAGTCACCCCCCTTCAGCAACGCGTGTCGCTAAAAATAGGCAAACTGCAGCAGCCCTGGGGGTAAATGGTGACTATGGTAAAGAAACTTATAAAGTTAAGACAGCAAATCTTATGCGAACAAAACCAGCTTATGAAAAATATGATGATGCTGTAAAAGCCTACAAAAACAAAGATTATAGACAAGCATTTAACTTAGCGGATCAAGCATTAGCAATTGAACCCAGAGAAGGAAATTTTCATGCCTTAAAAGGTGAAATTGAATTAAAAAATAATCGCCCTGATGCAGCTTTACCTCATATACGAAACGCGATAAACGCAAACCCAAATTATTTTATGTATCACTTACAAAATGGTAGTGCCCTGTATGACACCAGACAATTTGAACAATCCTATGAAGCATTTGGTAGCAGTTTAAAACTCTTACCCACCGCAATGGCTCATGCTGCAATGGGTAAAATTGCTGAACAATCGGGACGTAAAGATTTAGCCTTACAACACTACCAAGCTGCTTCTGGTTCAAACAGCCAAGCCGGTCAAGCTTCGGCATTACGAATGGCTCAAATTGAACTGCCTAGTAATCCAAGCAAATACATACTAACTAAAGCTCAAGCCGATAATACTGGAAAAGTTTATTTACTTATTAAGAATCAAGCACCGTTTGCAGTAAACCGAGTACAGATTATTTCTGGAATAGTAGATCCTAGAACAGGCCGAGCGATTAAAACCACTCCGGTAAATGTACGTCAGGCAATTGCAGCCGGACAAACAATAAGAGTGCCTATAAATCTAGGCCCTGTTACAACTCAAGCTCAACTTCAAGCCATTCAAAGCAAAGTCCAAGCAGCCCAGATTGTGCAATAATTAATAAAACTAAATGACTAAGAAGTTGAGTCTTCAGCTTCTTAGTCATTACTTTTCAAACGCTCATCACCCTTTCTATAAATCTACTAACTTAGCTATCCTTTTTCTTAAAAAGACCCACTTAAGCTTACTTTCGTAAAGCCTTTAAATAGATTAGAAGACATTGAAATACAACAATTTCAGTTAAGACTAAAAGCAGGCTAATTAGGTCAAAGAAAGCCTAATTTAAAACGCTTATTGATTTTGAAACTAAAGCTTATATCAGCTTTCTTATCCTAAACTAGCTCTTAGAAATAACAGACTCAATTATATATTTCACAGTGTCTTTAAGACTCTATGAGGTAATAAAATATTAGCAGCAAATTAAGACCATGTCTGTTTTGCATCTAAACTTCAACATCATCGGGCCACTCCCAGAAAGGCAAATCTAGGCTACATCAGAGAAAAAATAAAATTAGTTTGTCTTGTAAATACACTATATTTTTTGTGTCTTGGTGAAATATAGAAACCAAAAATTTTTTTAAAAAGCCTGTACCTTTATGGCCCAAGAAATATTTCTTTAGTTTAATGCGCCATGCCTAAATATGGTAATAATTTAGCAAAACCAACATCACACAAAACCTGCTTACACAGCAATACTTAAGGCAAAAAAAAACGAGCCCAAACTTTCGTTTGGACCCGTAATTTTTTACTTCTTTTTCTAAGTAAACTTAACTGATTAATCAGTCGCGTAGTTTAAACCAAAGAAGATTGTACGACCTGTATCAAATACAGTTGGGTATGTATTACCATTACCCAATGGAGGACCAGAACTTACTGAAACAGGAGGAATTCTGTCAGCAAGGTTCAAGATACCGCCACGAAGCGTAACATTATCATTAAAGTTATATCTCGCTGATAAATCAACATAACTTACAGATGTTAACTGTCTATCGATAGGTTGGCCACCTGGATTATCAACAGTACCTGAATGTCTATAGGTTAATGTAGTTGATAAATCCCAAGGAGTATCCCATGTTACTAACATACGATGTCTATATTTTGGATTTGGAGAACCACAGCTACCTGCATAAATGCCTCTACACTCTTCAACTTCATCACCTGGGAATGACTCAATATCAAGTGACTCAAGGAATGTAGCAGCATAGTCAACTTTGAAAGAACCCCAGCCATCAAGACCGATTAACTCAGAATCGAAACCGTAAGTAGCTTGAACATCAATACCGTCAGTAGCTAATTGTGCAATGTTAAGGTTTGTTTGTTGGAAACCAACGCCAACACCACCAGCAGCTAATGAACCATTAAGCGGGTTACGAGTAATCAAATCACAGAATTGAGCATCGCCACTGTCAAGACAATTATCAAGTGCAGTTTGAGCTGTAATACCACCTGTAATAGCATCATCAAGAACGATATCGAAGTAATCTACTGATAAAGTGAAACCAGGAAGAGCCTCAGGTGTGAATACAGCACCAACTGTAAATGTATCTGAAGATTCAGGTCTAAGATCTGGGTTACCACCAGTAATACTTTGAGTTTGACCAGAGATCACATCAAAAATAGTACCGTATTGAGCTGCTGTAACACCTGTGCGAGCACAATCAGCAAGTGATCTAAGTGGAGTAGCACCAGAACATGGATCAAATACACCTACACCACCAATAGTACCGGCTTGTGTAAGGTTTGGTAAACCAGTACCTTGACCTGTAAATAATTCAATTACGTTTGGAGCACGAACCGCTCTTTGGAACTGAGTACGTAAACGTAAAGAGTCACTTGGAGTCCAGTTTAATGAAACACCGTATGTATCCGTATCAAAAGTATTAGTGATACCGTTACCATTAGCTTCATAGTCAGAGAAACGATACTGAGTATTTAAAGTAAGCTCATCAACATATCTCTTACCAGTTACTAAAGGAATCTGTGCTTCGAAGAAATATTCGTTCACATCAACTTCACCAACTACAGGTAATGTTGGACCACCTACACCAGTAAAGCCACCATCAGGTTGCTGACTGATTTCATCAGGGATAGATCTTAGGCCATCATTTCTTTTCTCAAAACCAACTAAGAAACCAACACCAGAATCAGCGTATGGAGATTGAATTCCATAGTTTCCTAAATCAGACTGGATTTGACCACCAAACATTGTTTGCTCAGTTTCACCCAAAACAACACCAACACCTTGGATAAAGTCTAAAGCGTCTTGTGTTACTAGAGTGCTTCCATCTGCATTACGTTGGAAGATGTTATACGGTACACAACCACCACTTTGATCTACACAAACCACTTCACCTGTTACTGGATCAGTTGTTGCAAAGAAAGCTTGTTGTAATTTTGTAATAACAAAGTCATTAGTAGCAACTGAACTGTCTTCTGTTCTAGACGCTAAACCAAATACTTCGAAATCCCAATGATCCGCAACAGTACCACGTAAACCAGTTTCTAAACGTAGAGCTGAGTTATCTAAACGACTATTACGTTCACCACCCTCAACATTACGGTGAGAAGCTGTAAGACCACCAACAACAGTACCAGCAGCGATAGCAGCAGCATCACAACCAAATACATCTGTAAGAGGCGTACCAGGAGTACCTTGGATTAATGGGTTATCACAATTAATTTGATATTGTGAAAAACCAAAAGAAGCCGAAGGAGCAATTTGCGCATCTGAGAAATTATTTACATACGATAATTTACCAAAAGCTTCAAGATTATCATTCAACTCATAACGTGCACTTGAGAATAAAGTGAAACGCTCATTAGGACGTTGGAAGAAGTTGGTTGCACCGAAATTAAATCTCTCATTTGATGCACCAGTGAATGATGTTGTTTCACCATTATCTTGCTGGAAGAAGAACCCACCTGGGCCACCGAATAAACGGAAGTTAGCTGAACCAAAGCAGCCAAAACCATCATTAGCTCCACCATCTAGAGTACAGGCAGAGAAAGATCTATCAGCTTGAACAACTTCATCTTGCTCTTCATACGAAGCGAAGAAAGTTACGTTGCCTTTACCGTCGGCTGAATTAGCGCCAAAGGTAAATGAAGCAAGATAGTTCTCACCATCTGTTGTGCTTCCTGGGATTGGCTGACCAAATGCGTTCAAAGCACCATCATAAATAGTAGGATCATTATCAGATTGCTGGAAACCAGATTGAATATCGAATTCGAAACCTTCGTAATCTTTTTTCAATTTAAAGTTAGCAACACCACCGATAGCATCAGAACCATATACCGCTGAAGCACCACCAGTAAGAATATCAATACTTTCAACTAACTGCGATGGAATTAAATCAAGGTTAGCAGCTGAAGAACCAGAAGAACCATAAGGTAAACGTCTACCATCGATAAGAGTTAGTGTTCTTACAGCACCTAGACCACGTAAGTTTAAAG
Source organism: uncultured Gammaproteobacteria bacterium (assembly GCA_938039225.1). Lineage (GTDB taxonomy): Bacteria > Pseudomonadota > Gammaproteobacteria > Steroidobacterales > JABDMI01 > JABDMI01. The sequence continues at coordinate 774 of CALHVH010000131.1, read as the reverse complement.
TTGATGTACCTGTAGCACCATTAGATACCTCACCGGCTTGTCCAGCGAATACTTGTGGCAATACATTTACTAAGTCTTCAACACGTACTGTACCGCGAATATCAACTTCTTCAGCTGTAATTGTTTGTACAGGGTTTGGTGAATCTAGATTTGGGTTTGTATTTAGTCGTGTACCAGTTACCACAACTTCCTCAACACCCTCTTCGTCTGCAGCATAAGCTGCTGGCAACGCTACAGCAAAAGCTGCCGTTGCTATCATCGCAGATTTAACTGCTTTTTTAACGAGATGATTATATTTCATTTAATGTCCTCTGGGGGTCACCCAAATTAGTTAAAACCTATTATGGATTTTTTGGTGCAAATTCACTAAGAATATTCAATATTGATTGAATTTAGCCTAGTAGATTTACGCTAAGAAACCCGCTTAAAAAACGCTTACAAAACTCGATTTGAATCTATGTAATGTGAGACAACTTTAACATAAATGTTGCTTTTTCGTCTCGAGAGGCGCTGGATATTCAGCCAGAGACTGGTGATGTTTTCATATCTTATTGATATTTATACAAATACTTAGAATATAGCTCTATTCTAAGTATTTGATTCTGATATCCAATAAGTATGGTTGAGCGCAACTATTTTTAACAATGTTGCAAAATAAATACATTTTTATATAGGAATTACTAAACGTTTGTCCTAGCCTGATAAGAGTAAATTAGTAAACATTTAGAACTCTGCACTGCATAAACAATCTGCGTAGACTCCCATGGGGTCATT
>CALHVH010000130.1 GCA_938039225.1 uncultured Gammaproteobacteria bacterium | reverse complement strand
AAACACATGTTGCAGAGGTGTTTGCTTATAAAGATTATTCAACACTACATCTGCAACTTCGCCTCTACGTAATTCGATATACACACGCATACCGTCTTTATCCGACTCATCACGTAATTCAGTAATGCCTTCAATTTTTTTGTCTTTAACTAAAACCGCTATTTTTTCAATTAAGCGAGCTTTATTAACCTGATACGGTAATTCAGTAATGATAATTGCCTGTTTATCAGCTTTACCTGTTTCTTCAATATGGGTTTTTGCACGAATATAGATTCGGCCTCTACCTGTGTGATACGCCTCATAGATTCCTTTAGCACCATTAATAAAACCGGCAGTAGGGAAATCTGGACCAGGTACATATTCCATTAATTCTGCAATGGTACTGTCAGGCTTTTCAATTAAAGCAATACAGGCATCAACAATTTCTTTGAGATTATGTGGCGGAATATTGGTAGCCATACCAACCGCAATACCTGAAGAACCATTAATCAATAACGTTGGTACCCGTGTAGGTAAAACCGCAGGCTCCCATTCTGATTCATCGTAGTTAGGTATGAAATCAACCGTTTCTTTTTCAAGATCAGCAAGTAATTCATGAGCAATCTTGGCCATACGTACTTCCGTATAACGCATGGCTGCTGGTGAATCACCATCAACCGAACCAAAGTTACCTTGTCCATCGATAAGCATGTGACGCATAGAGAATGGTTGCGCCATCCTAACCATGGTGTCATAAACCGCGGTATCACCATGAGGATGATATTTACCAATTACATCACCAACAACACGGGCTGACTTTTTGTACGCCTTGTTGTAATCATTACCAAGAACTTTCATGGCATACAACACACGTCGGTGAACTGGCTTAAGACCATCTCGAACATCAGGTAGAGCTCGTCCTACAATTACGCTCATGGCGTAATCGAGATAGGACTGTTTCATCTCATCTTCAAGGGCAATCGGGAGGACTTCTTTAGCGAAACTTGGCTTCTCGTTTTCGGTCATTTTTTATCCGTTTATTTATCAATTTTTACACTAGTTTTTTCAGCCTAATTCCTAGGCATCCTACAACTTAAAATTGGTGTATCTTTATTTACAAGAAAATTTAGTTTTTATAAACAAAAACAGGTGCTTATAGGAGATTCTTAAGTACCTGTTTAGATTGATTTTTATCTTGCTAATTTAGGGTTTGATTATAACAAAAAAACGCTTCTCTCGTAGGAGTAAATTAGAATTAAGCCATATAAAAAATTATCGTATTCTATAGACAAAATTTGCCTGAAAGTTATGCCTGAAACCAAGTTGAAAAAGCCTGACTAAATAAACCCCTTTCATTAGATGTAGCTATACCTTTTTCGGTAACAATCGCATCAATAAAACCAGCAGGTGTCACATCAAAAACTGGATTGTGAAAGTTTAATTTTTCAGGAATATCAGTCTTACTGGCTGAACTCCATAATTCACCCGCTGATCGCTCCTCAATAGGAATTAAGTCCCCCGACTCAAGTTGCATATCAATAGTTGAAGTCGGTGCAGCGACCATAAATTTAACCCCATGAGCTTTAGCCAATAAGGCTAAAGAGTAAGTGCCAATTTTATTTGCAGTATCACCATTTGCAGCGATTCGGTCAGCTCCAACAATAATCCAATCGATTTTTTTACTCTTCATGAGTAATGCGGCGGCAGAGTCAGCTTGCAAAGTACAGGGAATATTCTCTTTTAATAACTCCCAAATTGTTAAACGTGAGCCCTGTAACCATGGCCGAGTCTCATTGGCATAAACATGCTGTAAGTTACCTTTTTGCCAGGCCGAACGAATAACACCAAGAGCCGTGCCATGACCACCTGTGGCCAAAGCTCCGGTATTACAATGAGTAAGTACAACAGCAGAATCTGGCAACAAGCTTGAACCATACTCCCCAATCGCAAGATTCATTTGATAATCTTCTTGGTGAATCATTTTCGCTTCAGTAAGTGCAATTTCGAATGCTTGTGAAGGGCTCTCAGCTTCATTAAGTACACTTTGCATGCGTTCTAAAGCCCAAAACAAATTAACTGCTGTAGGGCGTGACTGAGCCAATAATTCAAGATCTTTTGAGAGTAAATGTTTCCACTCTTTAGATTTTTTCTGGGAAATTTCAAGACAGCTCAAGGCCACACCATATGCAGCTGTGATTCCAATAGCTGGTGCCCCTCTCACCACCATATCAGTAATGGCTTGGGCGGTTTGTTCAACACTTGTTACATTAAGCCATACTTCACGATCAGGCAAAGCTCGTTGATCAATAAGTTCTAATTGATTTGACTTCCAACGAATAGGAGAAAAAACTTCGGGCATAAAAACTTTTAAATGATTTTAATCTTCTAGCAAGTAGGATTTAAACGTTGCGTAATCTGGCGCCATATCCAAGGCCAGACTTTGCTTATCTTCTACTTTTTCTAGCTCAGGTGGCAATTCAATAATGATTCCCTCTTCAGTTAACACATCTAAAAATTTTGCAGGATGAGCAGTACCCAAGGTGGCAACATTATCCCAGTCGCGGCATGCAAATACACCCAAGGCCGTATGTGGGTCAGCCAAGTATCCCTTTGAATACAAACTCTTAACCGCTGCTTTGGTTTGTGCATCACTGACTGATTGCGAAAAAATGGTTTCATTAAATTTGAATCCATACGCTCTCGCAAGATATTCAACTCGCGGGAAATTATTTGGCTGAGCGACATCCATCGCGTTTGTGATTGTTGGAATAGTAGCATTCGGTGCCCAAGTACCGTCTTGTAAAAAACGCGGGACGGTATCATTTGCATTGGTTGCAGCCATGAACTTTTCAACCGGCAAGCCCATTACTTTGGCAATAAGACCAGCTGTTAAATTTCCAAAATTGCCACTTGGCACACAGACCTTATTGACTTGTGGATGTTGAGCCATAATTTCAAAGTAGTAACAAACTTGAGCCAATAAGCGAGCTATATTGATAGAATTTGCTGAACTAATTGGAACCTCTTGTCGTAATTCTTCGTCCGAAAATGCTTGCTTTACCAAAGCCTGACAGGCATCAAAATCACCTTCTATAGCAATAGTCTCAATATTATAGCCAAGCGTGCTAAATAATTTTTCTTGCAATGGAGCAACTTTACCCTTCGGATATAGTATGACAACACGCACATTATCCACTGCATAAAAAGCATGGGCTACTGCTGCACCTGTATCACCAGAAGTGGCCGTTAAGACCGTTGTTTCATTTGCGCCTAAAACCTTACTCAAACAGCGCGCCAAAAAGCGCGCACCAAAATCTTTAAAGGCTAATGACGGGCCATGAAACAATTCGAGCACGTGCTGATTTTTTATTTGATTAACACTTTCCAATTTGACTGAAAAATTAAAAGCATCATGCACTATCTCTTTAACTTCATCATAGTCAAACTCCGGCGCCAAATACGGAGCCAAAATTTCTACACTACGTTCAGCAAAAGGCATGTTAATCAACTCTTCAATTCGTCTATCAAAGAATTCTGGTATTTCAGAAGGCATGAATAAGCCTTGCTTGTTGCCTAAGCCTAACTGAATGGCTTCGCCAAAACTTACTATTTGAGTAGGGTCTTTAAGATTAAAATATTGCATAAACTTTGGTTAAACTCTTTAATTATTTGTTGGTACAGCTTTTTAAGTAGGCCGCTTTAAATTCGTCTTGCACCTAGATGATCACAATCAGCCAAAACCACAAATCCATTATTTTGGCAGTACTCTTGTTGTAGATACTGTTTAACCGCTATTTTATCAATAGTCTCATCTAGAATTGCAAATATCGTAGGTCCAGAACCAGAAATTCCACTAGCCAAAACCTTGTATTTATTCTGTAGTGTTCGAGTAACCTCATCAAAGTTCGGTAAGAAATCGCTACGATATGGCTCAGCTAGCAAGTCTTGTATATTACAAGCAGCTCTTGCGAGCTCGCCCTTATGCAACGCATCAACAAAATGTGCTAAATATTGCATTTGTTGAATAACAATTGAACGTGGGTAAGTATCTGGCAAGGCTTGTCGTGCCTGTGCAGTTGGCACATCAACGCCAGAGTACGCTAAAACCAAAGACCATTCTTTCGGCCAAGGTAGTAAGGATGTTTGACTGCATGCCGAATCGCATAAACGTAAACCACCTAGGTAAGTAGGTGCAATATTATCGTAATGAATGCTGCCACTAGCACCGGCTTCACATTGACCCATGAGTTCTAACAAGTCTAACTCATTAAGAGGACAACTATAGAACTCATTTAATGCCATACAGGCAGCGACTACAGAGGTGCCGCTTGAACCCAATCCCGAACAAATGGGCAAATTTTTATTTAAGGTAATTTTTACCGTTTGAATAACAAGGCTTGCATCGGTAGCAACTCGTTGATTAAATTTCTCTAAGGCTGTCCAAACCAAATTATCAGAAGGCTCACACGTTAACACATGTGCATAATCGCCAACAATTTGTAATATATTTTCATCAGCAAGCTCAACGCTTACTACATCTCCAAGAGATTGCTCTTTAGTAGTAACAGCCAAACCAAGCAAGTCAAAACCTACGGAGACATTACCAATTGAAGCCGGTGCAAAAACGGATACTTTTTTCATTAGAATATTATTAGTTTTTATTTATCTATCAGCTGGACCACGAATCGTTCTAAGGATGTCACCGAACACTCCAGCAGCAGTCACTGCTGCTCCGGCACCATAGCCCCGTAAAACCAAGGGAATAGGATTGTAATAACTGGTATTGAGCACTAGGACGTTTTCTCCATCTCGAACACCCGCTAGTGGATCAGTTGTAGGAACCGCCTCAATACCTACACGACATTTACCATCCTTTAAACTACCCACATAACGTAAAATTTTATTTTCTGCAGAAGCTGCGTCAATTCGTTTTTGAATATCATCATTTAAATTGGGTAATGCCAGGATCATCTCCTCGATACTCAGCTCATCAAAACTGGCAGGAGTTAATGCTTCTACTTCAATATCTGAGAGTTCCATTTGCATGCCTACTTCGCGTGCGATGATGAGTAGCTTACGAGCCACATCCATTCCGGATAAATCATCACGTGGGTCGGGTTCTGTAAAGCCCATTTCTTTGGCCTTAAGAACTGCGTCTGAAAAACTCAAGCCATCCTGCAATAAGCCCATAATGAGCGACAAAGAACCTGAAAGAATACCCTGAAAACCCTGCAAGGTATCTCCTGAACGTAACAAGGATTGTAAGTTGTCTAAGAGAGGTAAGCCTGCTCCAACATTCGTTTCATATAAAAATTTTCTAAAATTATTGTTTGCAGCAACACGCATTTCTTCATAATAAGCCTGAGAATCCGTATTGGCTTTTTTATTTGCAGCTACCACATGAAAACCAGCGTTTAGAAAATTTGCATATTGCAAACCTAATTCTGGGTTACTCGAACAATCCACAATCACCGGGTTTAATAATCCATATGTCTGTTGTAAAGCAATTACATCATCATAAGTATAAGCACTACCGTGGCTTTCAATTTGCTCTTGCCAATTCTGCAAATTAATACTTTCTGCTGAATGCAAGAGCTTACGACTATTTGCAATGGCCCTAACTCGTAAACCAATTTGTTGTTGCTTGAGCGACTCTTGTTGACGTTGGATTTGAGCCAACAACTCGGTACCCACATTACCGCAACCTAGAAGGATTACGTCCAGTGGAAGTAACTCACTAAAGAAGGCTGCATGTGTAGCTTTTACGGCAAGTGGAGCAACTTTATGGTCTACCACTACAGCAATAGCACTCTCAGTTGAGCCTTGTGCAAGAATTTCAACATTAATTCTGGCTGATGCAATCGCTTGTAAAAAACGAGCAGCCAGTCCACGCTGATGTTTCAT
>CALHVH010000129.1 GCA_938039225.1 uncultured Gammaproteobacteria bacterium | reverse complement strand
ACAACCGCCCCTGCACCACCACGTCGTCGGTCTTTAGGAATCTCATCACCAAACACGTATTCATCACGCTCAGGGTAATAAATTACCACTCTATCCAAAGGCTTTTCGGTCGGCCATTCACCGGTCATTGCTCCAACTAAATAAATGGCATTGCCCAATGTAACCGCTTGGAAATGATGAAGTTCGATAGGTGTTTTAGATTTTTCAGTCCAGGTATTGGTTTTAGGGTCGTAAACATCGGTTGGATTAATTCTTCGACCACCGATTAGATACAATTTTTCTTTATAGGCTACGAGTGAGGCTTCATGTCTAGCTGTTGGCGAGCCTATCGTATCTACCTCAACCCATGCTGATGAATCCGTGGGTAGTGAATTGAGTGACGGAGTACTTGTGCAAGCAAAAATTGATAAAAAAATAAGACTTAACAAGATTTGAAAATAACGCTTTAACATGGGTTTTACCTTGGTCAATTTGATATCAGTTTGACAATTAATGACAGCGCTGTCAAATCATGCTTAAATACACTTAAACCCACTTATTAACAACTCACAAATAACTAACCAAAACCACCGATATTGCGATAATAATTTTCATGATAAGACACACACTTTGTATTGCTCTCTCTTGTTTACTCTTTGCTTGCGGCGGCGGCAGCTCCGATCCAATCAGCCCACCAGTCACAGTGGTTAATCCAGTCCCTCCTCCGGTGGTAAGCCAAGATTTACGTTTTACTGATGTAGCCATTGCCAGAGGTTTAGCGTTTTCGTCTGGGTTTTCGCCAGACTTTATTGTTGACCCTGCCTTTTATGCTGGCGGCGCTGCCTCAGGCGATATCGATAATGATGGAGATATCGATTTATTCATTCTTCGTGGCGATACCAATCCCAATCTTTTATTTTTCAATAATGGCAATAGTTTTACTGAAAACACGCCTGCAAGTTTAGCCTTTCCGAATTCTGGTACCGCTAATTACAAACTGAGTGGTCCGACTTTTGCTGATATGGATGGAGACAAAGATTTAGACCTATTTATTGGCGGTGTGGCTGGTGATCCCAGTTTTATTTTTATGAACGATGGTTCGGGCGTATTCACCAATGTAACAAGCGGATCTGGGATTGAAAACATGACATCCCTCAACACTATCTCCGCGGCCTTTGCAGATTACGATAAAGATGGTGATCTTGATATGGCTATGGCGCATTGGGGCACTCCACGTGATTCTACTAATCCAGGCGATACTGAAACTCTTTGGCAAAATGACAGCGATGCAAGTGGCATTAAATTTACTCCAGTGAGTATAAGCTCTGGAATAGCTAATCAACTTGCTTTAAATCTTTCTGGAGTAAAAGGGGAAAACCATGATTACACTTTTGCTCCAAACTTTAGCGATATTAATGATGATACTTTTCCAGACTTACTCAGTGTAGGTGACTTTAAAGGCAGTCAAGTATTTCTTAATAATCAAGATGGAACATTTTCTGATGTTACTGACACCACACAAATCACTGATTCCAACGGCATGGGAACAGCCGTAGGTGATTTTGATAATGATGGTGATAATGACTGGTTTGTTTCATCAATTAATGGCAATAGACTGTATCAAAACAATCCAGAATCAGACTCAACTGAATTCACTAATGTCTCAGAAACTGCCGGCATACAACAAGGCAGTTGGGGATGGGGCTCTTGTTTTGCTGATTTTGATGCTGATGGTTTTTTAGATATTTATCAAACCAATGGTTGGCAAGACAACTCGAATAACCCAAACCCAACACCATATGATGAAGATGAAAGTCGCTTATGGATGTCAAATCAAGATGGAAGTTTTAGCGATCAAGCCCAACTAACCGGAATCATTGATAATTTACAAGGCCGAGGCGTGGTTTGTGCTGACTTTGACAACGATAGAGATGTGGATGTTTTATTATTGTTAAGTAACTCAGATCAGGCCGCATTATTATGGAACAACGATATTATTGAGAAAAATACGATTAGTATTTTCTTACAAGGTCCTTCTCCAAATACACAAGCTATTGGAGCACGAATTTATGTAAGCACAGGATCTGTTACGCAAATGCGAGAAATTGCCATAGGTAGTAATTTCACATCACATAATCCAACCAAGCAAATTTTTGGTTTAGGTGAGGCAAGCACTATTGATGAATTAAAAATTGTTTGGCCAGATGGAACTGAAATTATGCAAACCAACGTGACTGGAAACCAAGATTTAGTATTCACTCATCCTAATTTTTAAAAGCGCACTTAATTAATCGAATTTTAAGCCTGCAATAATTGCATTCAACTGACCTTGAGGACCAGTCGCGCCTTCTAAAGACTCACTACCACTCATAGCTAATAAATCCAAAGCGGCTTGACGATCTACCGCCATTTGATTGCATTCTGTGACTTTGGACTTAAGTAATTCGAGATGATCAGGGATTTCGTCCATGGTGCGAGTCCAAGTTTGTATAAACACACTTTTGGCTGCATCTATTTTTGGTCTGATTTCAGAGTTTTTAAATAAACCCACAAAATCTTCATTCCATTGTTTTGTGGTTTGCACAGATAACTCAAAAACTAAATCAATATAGGGTTCTTTCCTGATAAATGGAGGACGTTTGCTATCTATGCCAATAATTTTTATTTCAGTATCATCTTGCATAATGTGCATTTGACCTATCCGTGAATTTAAGGTGGCTAGTATGCGCCTTATTTATTGTGGAGTGGAACTATATTCAACTTTTTCTACATCTTAGAAAGCCTTGCAAAGTATGGCCTGGCTTTTCACGTTTAAATAATTAAGCAGAACGTCTATGTTACTCGGCATACACCAAGGGCAACAAAGCTTCTCCGGTTGCTGCATCTCCTTGATTCCAATCAATTAATAAGGCTGTGATGTCTACCGATTTATCCAGTTCAAAATAGTACACGCTAATTTGATCGATATTTAGTTCACTTCACGCTTATCAGAGTGAGGGAATAGAAATTCCCATTTATTACTCAAGGAATAAGACCATGTTAGAGAGAGATAAAGTTAGACAATTCCCACAAAAAAATCAGCGTAATCAGTTACCTAACTCACTTAAACTATTAATTGCTACCTTAGGCTTAAGTGCTTGTGGTGGCGGTGGCGGTTCTGGTGATGCGATTAGTCCTCCACCTCCACCCCCACCTACCAATCAAGCACCCAATGCCGTGATTACCGTTAACCAAAATAGTGGTATTGCTCCAGTAACTATCCAATTTTCAGGAACAAGTTCTACCGACGCCGATGGAAGTATAGATTCCTACGCTTGGGACTTTGACAGCGATGGAACGGTGGATGACAGACACCCCTCAGCAGTCACAACTTACTCAAACGCAGGATCCTTTACAGCCACGCTCACTGTTACTGACAATGACGGAGCAACTTCGACCAGTACTATTGAAATAATAGTGGAACGAGCCGCAGAGAAAATTTTATTTCGAGCTCAGGAAATTGGCGACTCTAACCTCAATTTATTTCTTATGAACGATGACGGAACAGAGCGGCTACAACTCAATGTTCCTGACTCAACAAGTTTTGAAATTGTCCGCGACGCTAAGTTTTCTCCAGATGGTCAATGGATTGCTTACACAGAGGGCCGCACCACTAGCGCTCATGACCTAATGGTGGTTCCTGCTAGTGGTGGTGACCCAATTCGTCTTAACCAAGACATTGGGATGAATCAACAGAAAGTGTCTGACTATGAGTGGTCACCAGACAGCACGCAAATTGTCTATACCATTAACTCAGGTCAAAGTTTAGCCCGTGAAGTATGGCTAGTGAATAGAGATGGTTCTGAACAAGTGAAAATAAGTGGTCGTTTAGGCAATATTGTGGAAGTTTATGATCCAAAATGGTCTTCCGATGGACAATATATTTTTCAAACTGTACGTAATCTACAAAATGCAACTAACATAGGTATTAATTTTTATGACACCACATTAGGTACGTCAAATAGTACACGCCTCTTTACAACCGTGGATAACACTCGTACCCTTCTTATTCAACCAACCACAAGCAATATAGGTTCAAAAATTTGTTTTGCGTCATCGAGCGCCTCAGGTACTGAACTTAGAGTGAGTGATGCCACATTACCAACACCTAATTCAGAACTCTTAAGCTTATTCCCTTTTAATAATTGTCGCTGGAATCATGATGATTCACGCATACTCACAACCATTACCAATGCTGGCTTTACTATCTCCCAACTTCAGGCCTTAGATCCAGGCAATATGAATTCGCCAATTACTTATGCGGAACGTGGCAATGGTACGAGTGGCTTTAATTCCGGTTCACAAAGATGGCGCCCTGGTAGCAATGATGAAGTCTCTTATCGAGGTATTGCCCCTGGCTCCTCAACTGAAAGTATACTCCTGAGTAATGCCGATGGAGATACCCTTGATCTTGGATTGGGTTCTGCAGTTGATGATTCATTAGTAAATAACTATTTGTGGAACCCTGATGGATCAACCATGATCTACAGTCGTTATTATAATGCGACTCAGTCTTTTGATTTATTTACTGTGGATGCAGATGGGAGCAATACCCTTAACTTAACTGAAGCGGTTCCTCAGAGTGACCGTCTTAGTCGGTTCCTTTGGTCACAAGATATGTCACATATCCTTTTTAATACCATTGACACATCTGATCCTACTCCTGGCAATACAGTTGCGGCAATTTATTCGGTGTCCTTAGAGAATCAAGAGGCTATAGAAATTACTGGGAAAATTTTCAGTCAAGTTTCTATTTATGGATATCAACCTAAGCCATAAAAAAACATTAATTGTGTAAAATATTAAAGGGGTGCTGTTTTGCACCCCTATTTTATTTATTATTTAACTCGCCATCCTTAACTCCACTACCAAAGTCTCTTGCACAGCATGTGCCGCCTCTTTACCTTTTTCGATAAAGTGTTGGCTAAAGAAATTGATATGCTCTTTGCTTTCTTGAAAATTATGCGGCGT
>CALHVH010000128.1 GCA_938039225.1 uncultured Gammaproteobacteria bacterium | reverse complement strand
ATCTCTTCAGCTAACATGGTTTTACCAGTACCCGGCTCACCCTTAACTAATAATGGTCTACTTAATGTTATTGACGCATTAACTGCAATTTTTAATTCGTCCGTTGCTACGTAATTATCTGTACCTTGGAATTTCATATTTCTTATTTCTCTATCTTAAATTTAATACTCGCCGTAGACTAATATAATATTAGGCACCGCAGTTAATTCGATTTGTATCACCCCAGCAGGCAAATCACCAATCTGTATGGATTGCTGCATATCACTGGATTTAAATAATGTAGATAAAAGCATTTTGGTATAACGTTTATCTTTTATTCTTTCCATCAACTCGTCTCGTTCATCAAGAGACAAATGTTTAACTTGATCAAAATGAGGAACCAGCTTTGGTGGAATTCCAATTCTAATTTCCACGGTTCGTAATTTGTAACCCGCCTCTTCTGCAACCGGCAAGGCCTTATTGAATTCCTCTACAAAACCCTTAATCTTGTCCGCACTACTGGTTTTTAATGAGGCCAGCAGTTGCTTGCTGTCATACACCATTTCTTGTGGAATCAAGTCACTGTTAGAAATCTTCTCAGAAGCACTTCCTGTAAGTTGGTCTATTTTACGCTTAAGTTTGGTAAACCATGTTGTGTTAGCTGACATATATGAGTGATATTAGTTTGGTTAATAATTACTATTTATGAAACGGAAACGTGGAAGCTCTTTTCCATCTTGCAAAATGTCTTCAGTAAACATTGAAAACGGCCTTACCCACAAACCACTGTCATTATAAAGCGGCTTATAGACGACCAATGTTTCTAAAGTTTCAGAATGTTGGGCAGTACCAATGACTTGATAGTCTTTACCTTTGTAATGACGATAGATGCCGGGCTTGAGTTCTTGTTTGGTCATAAACTATTTCACTATAGAGATTGCCGCGCTCCGCTCGCAATGACTTACCGTAGTGAGTCAGTCCCATTACGGTGGGAATCTACAAACACAAATGGATTCCCGTCAAAGCAGGAATGGCACGAAATTTAGCTCGTGTAAAGAGCCAATCACTTAAGCCTCGTAACGAACCTCAAGCACTTCATAATGCTTTTTACCACTTGGCGCATCAACAATTGCTTCATCACCTTCTGATTTACCAATTATGGCTCTAGCAATAGGTGAGGTAATTGAAATTAGATTTAATTTAATATCGGCTTCAATCGCACCCACAATTTTATACGTTACTTCGGCATCAGCTTCTTCATCGTAAAGCACAACAGTGGTACCAAATACCGCTTTACCGGTTTTTGGCAATGTCGTTACATCGATGATTTGAGCATTACCAATAGTACCTTCAATCATTTGTATACGACCTTCAGCAAAACTTTGTTGCTCGCGGGCAGCATGATATTCAGCATTCTCTTTAAGATCACCGTGCTCTCTTGCTGTAGCTATCGCTTTAACAATCTCTGGACGCTTTACGGTTTTTAAATACTTTAATTCTTCCTTTAGCTTTTCAACACCAGCTAAAGTTAATGGGACTAAATCCATAATGACTCTCTTTAATTATTTAACTAAGACTTGGACTCAATTAAAACAAATAGGTTTTACTCATTGTATTAGGCAATAGCTTGCTTATGTAAATCTTTTAATTGATTGACAGAATAATTTTTCAAATGTTCCATCGCTTCACAAGTTGCTAAGCCTGCTGTCATGGTTGTGTAATAAGTTGTATTAGCAACCACTGCAGCGCGTCGAATAGTTTCAGACTCGCGAATTGATTTTTTACCTTCAGTGGTATTCACAATCAAATTCACTTCGCCGTCTTTAATCATATCAACAACATGAGGCTGACCTTCATGAACTTTATTCACTCGTGTGCACTCGACACCATCAGAGTTTAAGTAATCCGCTGTACCGCCTGTAGCAACAATATCAAATCCTCGCGTGATTAACTGCTTTGCCAATATCGACGCTCTTGGTTTATCACGGTCTCGTACACTTATAAATGCCGTTCCACCCGTTGGAATTACCGCGCCACCACCCAGTTGCGCCTTTGCATAGGCTTCTGCGAAACTGGCTCCAACTCCCATCACTTCACCTGTAGATTTCATTTCTGGCCCAAGTATTGGGTCAGCTTCAGGGAATTTTGAGAATGGAAATACTGAAACTTTGACCGAGTAATAAGGAGGAATAATTGACTCGGTTTGTTTTTGCTCCACCAAGCTTTTACCAACCATACATCTGGCCGCAATTTTAGCTAATGGTTGCCCAGTTGCTTTAGACACATAAGGAACTGATCGCGAACCACGTGGGTTGACTTCAAGAATATAAATATCGTCACCTTGAATAGCAAATTGAGTATTCATCAAGCCAACTACATTCAACTCTAGAGCAAAATCTTTTACCATTTTATTCAAACGTTGAATAATCGTTGGTGATAAGGAATGAGCCGGTAAAGAACAAGCCGAATCACCAGAGTGAACACCAGCTTGTTCAATATGCTCCATGACTCCACCAATTAAGACATCGGTTCCGTCACACACAGCATCCACATCAACTTCAATGGCCATATCTAAAAAACGATCAAGAAGTAATGGACCTGAATCACTGAAATTTAGATTTCCTTTTAAATAGCCTTTTAAGTCAGACTCACTATATACAATTTCCATACCTCGTCCGCCTAATACATAGGAAGGACGCACAACGAGTGGATAACCGACCTCAGCCGCCTTAACCAAGGCATCTTCAGGACTGGTAGCAGTACGGTTTGGTGGCTGTAGAATATTAAGCTTTTCAACTACCGCTTGGAAACGTTCTCTATCTTCGGCTGCATCAATACTGTCTGGAGAAGTACCAATAATAGGAACACCAGCTGCATACAAAGCATTAGCTAATTTCAAAGGAGTTTGTCCACCGTATTGAACAATAACGCCTTTGGGTTTCTCGATATGAATGATTTCCAGGACATCTTCTAAGGTAAGTGGCTCGAAATACAGCCTATCAGAAGTATCGTAATCGGTAGAAACGGTTTCTGGATTACAGTTAACCATAATGGTTTCATAGCCGTCTTCACGCAAAGCAAGGGCCGCATGCACACAACAGTAATCAAACTCAATGCCTTGACCAATACGGTTAGGTCCACCACCTAAAATAATAATTTTATCTTTATCGGTTGGGGCAGATTCGCACTCCTCCTCATAGGTAGAGTACATATAAGCGGTAGACGTTGCGAACTCTGCCGCACAGGTATCAACGCGTTTGTAAACCGGATGAATATCTAACTTATTACGACGTTGGCGAATAGCGTCTTCACTGGTTGAGAGAATTTTTGCCAAACGCCTGTCAGAAAACCCTTTGCGTTTCAGTCTGAAGAGATGCTTTTCATCAACTGAACTAAGTGTTTCACCTTTAAGGTCTTTTTCTTCATTAATCAAATCTTCAATCTGTACCAAATACCATGGGTCGATATTAGTCAGCTTAAATATTTCTACCAACGATAATCCAGAACGAAACGCATCGGCAAGATATAACAAACGCTCGGCTCCTGGTCTACGCAATTCGTATTCTAATTTCTCTAAGCGATGTTCAGCATCTAAGCCTGGATCAATTATTTCATCCAAGCCATCGATACCCGTTTCTAAACCACGTAAGGCTTTTTGTAACGATTCTTGGAAGCTACGGCCAATCGCCATTACTTCACCAACCGACTTCATCTGTGTAGTCAGTCTATCGTTGGCATCTGGGAATTTTTCGAAGGTAAAGCGAGGTATCTTAGTAACCACATAGTCAATACTAGGCTCAAAGGACGCTGGAGTTGCTCCGCCAGTAATATCATTACTCAACTCATCTAAGGTAAATCCAACCGCTAATTTGGCCGCAACTTTTGCAATTGGGAAACCCGTTGCTTTAGAGGCCAATGCTGAAGAACGCGATACACGTGGATTCATTTCAATAATAATGATGCGGCCCGTTTGAGGGTTTACGGCGAACTGCACATTAGAACCGCCCGTCTCAACTCCAATCTTGCGTAATACGGCCAATGAGGCATCACGCATTAATTGATATTCTTTATCGGTTAATGTTTGAGCAGGTGCAACGGTAATTGAATCGCCAGTGTGTATACCCATTGGATCAAAATTTTCGATCGCACAAATAATAATACAATTATCGTTGGTGTCTCGAACCACCTCCATCTCGTACTCTTTCCAGCCGATAATGGATTCGTCCAGCAAAACCTCAGTCGTCGGCGACATTTCCAAACCACGTTTAATGATGGTCTCAAACTCTTCTTTGTTATAAGCAATACCGCCGCCACTACCACCCATGGTAAATGATGGTCTAATAATGATTGGGAAGCTTTTTCCCGATCTTTCTTTAATGTCTTTTTGAACCTTCCAGGCCTCTTCTAAAGAATGAGCCACATCTGAATACGGCATGTCCAAACCGATTTCTAGCATGGCATCACGAAATTTTTCACGATCTTCAGCCATATCAATGGCTTCACGTTGAGCGCCAATCATCTCAACACCGTATTTTTCTAAAACACCCTCTCGCACTAAATCCAGTGCACAGTTCAGGGCTGTTTGACCACCCATGGTAGGGAGTAATGCATCAGGTTTTTCTTTTGCAATGATGTTTTCGATTGACTGCCAACTGATGGGCTCGATATAAACGGCATCGGCAGTATCCGGATCCGTCATGATGGTCGCAGGGTTTGAATTCACTAAGATGACACGGAATCCTTCTTCACGCAGAGCCTTACAGGCTTGGGCACCTGAGTAGTCAAACTCGCATGCTTGACCAATTACAATTGGGCCAGCGCCGATGATTAGAATGCTTTTTAGGTCTTGTCTTTTTGGCATAGTATCTTAACTTTTTAGTTTAACTAACAGTATTTTTATTAATTAATTCAATAATTTATTTATTATTCTTCATTAACTCTATGAAGTGTAAAAACAATGGTTCAACATCTCTTGGTCCTGGACTTGCCTCAGGGTGTCCTTGAAAACCAAAGGCTGGGCAATCGGTTCGTTCAATACCTTGCAAGGACTTATCAAACAAGGAACGATGAGTTGCCACCAAGTTATCTGGCATATTCTCTTCATCCACAGCAAAGCCGTGATTCTGACTGGTAATCATGACTGCTTTTGTTTTTAAGTCTTGAACTGGGTGATTAGCGCCATGATGACCAAACTTCATTTTGAGCGTTTTTGCACCACTGGCCAATGCGAGGAGTTGATGCCCCAAGCAAATACCAAAGGTAGGAATTTTTGCTGCGGTTATTTTTTGAATGGCTTCAATCGCGTAGTCACATGGCTCTGGATCACCTGGACCATTAGATAAGAATACGCCATCAGGATTCATAGCCATTACTTCTTCAGCGCTGGTTTGAGCTGGTACAACGGTTAACTTGCATCCCAAACTTGCTAGGATTCTGAGAATATTGTGCTTAACACCAAAGTCGTAAGCCACCACATGATATAAATCTTCAGCTCGCTCAGCATAAGCATTCGTCTCAAGACTCCAAACGGAAGTATTCCACTCGTAGCTCTGTTTACAACTCACTACTTTGGCCAAATCTAAACCGGCCATTGAGCCACAGGCTTGTGCCTTTTTAATGGCTTCCTCAGCATCCGCATCTGCACCGGTAAGAATACAGCCATTTTGTGCACCCTTTTCTCTGAGAATACGAGTGAGTCTGCGAGTATCGATATCGGAAATGGCGACCACATCATTAGAACGCAAGAATGCATCCAATGGCATGTCCGCTCGCCAACTGCTGGCTAATAATGGCAAATCTCGAATCACTAAACCCGCGGCATGAATGCCATCGGATTCCATATCCTCTTTATTAGTGCCAGTATTGCCAATATGTGGATAGGTCAAAGTTACCATTTGACCAGAATAAGAAGGGTCGGAAAGAATTTCTTGATAACCAGTCATAGCGGTATTAAAAACCACTTCGCCGGTTGTGAAGCCAGAAGCGCCAATAGAGCGGCCTTCAAAAATACTGCCGTCTGCTAAAGCTAGAATTGCACGATCGTTCACAGTTTCCCCCAATTAAAATCGCCTGTTTAATGTCTGAGTTGCCACACAGGTGTTGGTTCGTCAGATACAAGAAACGGGACGAATTGCTCCGGCCCGTCGTTATCTGAGCGAGAATTATAAAGGTATGAGGCAAAGCGAGTCTATTAAGATTTTAGACAAATTCTGGCTGCCTGATGCAAGTAGGATGAGCATCGCATTTT
>CALHVH010000127.1 GCA_938039225.1 uncultured Gammaproteobacteria bacterium | reverse complement strand
CCGTATGAAAACAGAATTTAACCAAGACTGGAAAGATTGGATAGCAACAAATGTAAATGCCGGGCAGGACAAGGATGGTATTTTTAAGATACTTCTTGATGAAGGGTATGCCTTCACTGCGATTGCCAATCAAATGAATTACCTGCCTAGTCGTCCAGTGAGTGAATTGGTCAATCCTTTTCACGTAAAGGCTGCAAGCTTAGCCGAGCATTCGACAGCAGCAATGCATAGTAGTCATAAACGCTTTCAAAATACATTGAAAAATCCACAAAAATTTGAAGCAAATAATGGTTTGGCTATAGCTAAGAATGAGATTTTTATTCCGAATGCTGTGCCTTTAGAGTCCGATTTAATTGATCTTAGAGTCGTTGATGATTTTCTTAATGCTGAAGAATGCAAAAAACTGATTGAACGTATCAAAGCAAAATTACGTCCATCCTCCGTTGCAAATTACCAAATTGATTCACAGGTTCGGACCAGTCGTACTTGTGATTTAGGCCATTTGGATGATTCGTTCGTTAAAGATATTGATCAACGTATATGTAAACTCTTAGGAATTCACGGTGCTTATGCCGAAGTACTGCAGGGGCAATACTATGAAGTGGGTCAAGAGTTTAAGGCGCATACCGATTTTTTTGAACCGCATGAATTTGAACAACATTGCAGTGAGTACGGACAAAGAACTTATACAGTGATGATTTATTTAAACGATGTTGAGCAAGGAGGAGAAACTTGCTTTGCCAAGCTTGATACTGAGTTTAAGCCTATTACTGGAAAAGCGTTAATCTGGAATAGCCTCAACCCTGACGGTACAACAAATATGAACACGCTTCACCAAGCAAAACCGGTGGAAAAAGGTTATAAAGCCGTTATTACAAAATGGTTTAGAAGCACTAGCCCTCATGCTAAGTCAATTCCAATGATGCCTAGGCAGATTAACGAATACGTACCAAATTACACCAGTAAGGGGATTTCAAAAACCAAATTATCCGATACACTTTTTAATAAAATAAATGCTTTTTATCATGCAAATCACGCTCGTATTGTCCAAGAGCATGTCGAGGGTGATTTTATTGTTTCAGGCAAAACACCTTCAAAAAATTCACCTACGCAGCGTAAGAGTAGTAGTGTTGTTGAACTGACTCAGGAATTACGGCAAGAAGTACACGATGCGCTTAAACCGATGATGGAAGCATGGAGTGGCGTAGAACTTGAGCCAACCTATGTATATGGCATTCGCGAGTATCATAATGGCGCTGTGCTTAAAATGCACCGTGACCGTATTGACACCCATATTATTAGTGCCATTATTAATGTCGATCAAGAAACGTCTGTCGATTGGCCCTTGGTTATAGAGGATAATTACTATCGTCTACATCATGTGATTTTAAAGCCAGGTGACATGGTTTTTTATGAGGGGGGTAGATTGTTACATGGACGCCCTATAACTTTTGAGGGTGAGTCTTTCGCGAATATGTTTTGTCACTTTAAGCCTGTAAATTATAAGGCTCCATCATAGATATTAATAAGAGACTGGAGTTAAGAGTAGCAAACAAAAATGGTGGCAGAACAAGTGGTGCTAAAGTTTTTTTGGGGAGGGGATATGAAATTTAGCGCATGTTTACACTTGCTCTGCCATAGACGGTTTTTTAAATGAATTTTGAGTCTTGAATACAAGCGGAATCGTGGTTAATAAGATTATTGGCATCCAATGAACTTAAATGCTTTAAGCCAGATTTTTTGTTTAAATCGTATTTAGCATTAACAGTCTCTACTAAAAAATCGATATCGCTTTCACTAATATGTATTGAAGTAGGCTTTAATACATTACTTACATTACTTGAATTTTTACTCATATAGCTAAATGGAATAGTTTGAGTTCCTGATTTAATTCTTATGGACTCAAATACCGGTTCAAGATTAGGGTTGCTCTGTAAATTTTTACGCATCGGTAAATCTATACGTCGTTGATAACGATTAGGATTTGCGTACCGTTTATTGACTAGCGTGCTTTTAACAAGGCCGACACGTAAATTTAAAAAATTAATGCCAATATTATCCGTATTAAGATTTTCTGAGCCTGCGTATCTCGTTCTAGTACTTGCTTCCTTACTTTGTAAGGATTTTGCTAATGGATTGGTGCTTGTATCTTTATGTTGATAGTTTTTAGCATGTAAACAACTACTATTATGCAAAGATGATTGTATATCTACAGTTTTAGATGTACTGGTTATTAAGGTTTTTTGTTGGCTTGCTGCGAAATCTGCAAAGATAGTAGGGCTAGTCATCAAGCTTACGCTAGCCAATAAAATAGGTATAAGTTTCATACTGCCCTCTGTTTGTGAATATTTGAATTACTAGAGAGGAGGGCTAAATGTTAAATTTTATTACACACGCTATTCAGTGTTTTAGAAGTATTTTTCCGTTAGAGTCTTGTGAAACTTTTGTGATAATTGTTTAGGTCTTAATAGAGCCGTATAAATCGTATTCGTCAGCTTCGTCAATTAATACATCATAAAATTCGCCAACTTTCACGTCCGGGTTAGGGTCAATTTTGACTAAACCATCTATTTCCGGAGCATCGGCTTCGCTACGAGCAATAATGACATCTTCAAGAATTTCATCAACTAACACTCTTTGTATTGTGCCAACTTTCTTTTGTAGTTTTGCGGCTGAGATAACTTGTTGAGTTTGCATGAATTTATGCCAGCGTGCTTCTTTTATATCATCAGGAACGTGATTGTCTAAGGCATTGGATGTAGCGCCTTCAACTGGAGAATATTGGAAGCATCCAACACGATCAAGTTGAGCTTCCTTTAAAAAATCTAGCAATTCTTGAAACTCTTCTTCGGTTTCACCAGGAAAACCAACAATAAAAGTACTGCGGATGGTTATGTTGGGACAAATCTCACGCCACTTTTTAATGCGTTCCAAAGTATTTACTGCCGCTGCTGGGCGCTTCATACGTTTTAAAACACTAGGGCTACCATGTTGTAATGGAATATCCAAATAAGGAAGAATTTTTCCTTCAGCCATTAAATGAATAACCTTATCGACATGCGGATATGGATATACATAATGTAACCGCGCCCAAATGCCTAAGCGACCTAGTGCAACACACAAGTCTTCGAATTTGGTCTTGTATTCCGTTCCAAGCCATTCACCACTTTCGTATTTTGTATCAACGCCATAGGCACTCGTGTCTTGCGCAATTACTAGCAACTCTTTTACACCAGCTGCGGCAAGGCGTTGTGCTTCTTGCATGACATCGGCAATATTACGGCTTTTCAACTTGCCTCGCATGCTAGGAATAATGCAGAAGCTGCATTTGTGATTGCAACCTTCAGAAATTTTTAAATAAGCATAGTGACGTGGAGTCAATTTAATTCCAGTTTCCGTAATTGAACGAGGAATTAAATCTAAATGCGGATTCACTTCAGGTATAGGTACATGCTTGTGCACAGCCTCTACCACCGACTCATATTGCTGTGGACCAGTGATCGCCAATACGTTTGGATGTTGCTCACGGATAACCTCAGGATGCACACCTAAACAACCCGTTACAATGACTTGACCATTTTCATTTAATGCTTCACCAATGGTGTCTAAAGATTCAGCTACCGCAGAGTCAATAAAGCCGCAAGTATTAACTACCACAACATCAGCATTTTGATAACTGCCTACAATGTCATAGCCGTCAACGCGCAGTTGAGTAAGTATTCGCTCGGAGTCGACTAAAGCCTTAGGACAGCCTAAACTAATGAAACCAACGGTTCCATGGGCTTGTTTTTGCGATTCATTGGTGATTTGTGTGGTATTCGTCACAGGATAAGCTTCAGTATCGTTTAAAATAAACATTTTACCAGCTACACCTTTACTCAGTAGGAAAAACTATGATGCTTTACATGTCTCGATTGGTTCAAAAAGGACTATTTCTGTTTTTATTTGTTTTAAGTACGTTTACAACACCCTTATATGCCGAAGAGTCTTTATTAAACAAGGCAGAAGCGGGTGATGCTGAGTCTCAGTTTCAGTTAGCCATAGACTACGACTATGGGGAAGACGGTTTAGAGGAAGATGATACAAAAGCTTTTTCTTGGTATGAAAAGGCCGCTGGACAAGGTCATATCATTGCACAAAATAATTTAGGCGCGATGTATGCCAATGGTGAGGGTGTAGAGAAAGATTTTACTAAAGCCCTATATTGGTATAGTAAAGCAGCTGATGCTGGCAACGCACAATCACAATTTAATCTGGGCACGATGTTTGATGATGGTGAGGGTGTTGCTGAAAATGACATCAAAGCTGCTGAATGGTATTTGAAGGCTGCTGAACAAGATCATACAGAAGCACAATTTAACTTGGCATATTCTTATAACTATGGTGAAGGCGTTGATCAAAATAAAGAAAAGGCACTTTTTTGGTACCGTAAATCGGCTGATTTGGGTAATGCCGCGGCACAAAATAATCTCGCTGTAGCCTATCATAATGGGGATGGAGTTGAGCGTGATTACGAACAGGCCATGAAATATTACTTACTTGCTGCAGAGCAAGGTGATTCTGAGGCACAAAATAATATAGGCACACTTTATGAGAATGGTTTTGGAATAGAAAAAAATTATGCAACGGCCTTGCAATGGTTTTTAAAAGCGGCAAAGCAAAATAATGTTAGAGCACAATACAATGTTGGGTTTGCCAACGAACTTGGTTTGGGAGTTGAACAAAATTATTCTGAAGCAGTAAATTGGTTTAGTAAATCGGCTGAAGAAGGGCACTCAGATTCTCAATATAGACTGGGATATATGTATGAAGATGGTTTAGGAATTAAAGCTGATTTAGAAACGGCTTTCGCTTGGTATAGCAAAGCCGCTGAAAAAGGGCATGATGATGCTCAGAATAGATTAGGTGTGATGTACCGAGAAGGTGAATTTGTAAAAAAAGATAAGGATAAAGCAAAGCAATATTTTGAACTTGCGGCAGAACAAGGAAACTCAATGGCACTTGTTTCTTTAGGGTATATTTATGATGAAGGTGTTGGCGTTAAGACCAATGATAAAAAAGCTATTGAGTATTATTTATTAGCTGCTGAAAAAAATAATCCTCTAGCACAGCACAATTTGGCATTGATGTATGAGAATGGTGAAGGTGTTTCAAAGAATCTAGAGACGGCATTAGAATGGTATTTAAAAGCCGCTGAACTAGACAATGCCGATTCACAATATAATCTTGCCTATAACTATTGGAATGGTTTAGGCGTAGCTAAAAATCTAGCAACAGCCTATTACTGGTGCCAACTAAGCGTAGCTAATGGTAACGAATCATCAAAAGAAGACTGCGAAGAGATTGCTAAGGGTATGGAAAAACCCTTCATAGAACGTGTCGACCAGAAAGTTAGTAACTATCTTGAAAATCGAGAACAGTAAAGTAATATTTAGTAATGAGTGATAATCAACCCTTATCTGCCGATTCAATTTACGCCCAAAAACTTACTAAAGTTGATGACTTTCGTTTTGATTCAGGGGTAGCTAATGTTTTCACCGATATGATTAATAGATCAATTCCGTCATATGCGGAGTTGGTTAAATACATCGGTTTACTGGCGCAACGCTATGTAACTGAAAAATCAGTTGTGTATGATTTGGGCTGTTCTTTAGGGGCTGTTAGTTTGAGTATAGATCAGTCTTTAAAAAATCGAGATTGCACTCTGATTGGCGTAGATTATTCACAAGCAATGATTGAGCGCTTGAGTCTTGTTACACAAGAATATCAGTGGTTACATCAATTTAATTCGCATGTGGCTGATATCAGAGAGTTTGAGCTGCAAGCGAATTCGTTTACCGTTATGAATTTTGTATTGCAGTTTTTACCTCAAGAAGATCGTGAGCAAATGCTACAAAAAGTGTATTCTGCATTAAATCAAGGTGGGGCATTGGTTTTATCTGAAAAAATTAAGTTAGATAATTCTCAAGACGACGAATTAATTTTTGATTTGCATCATGATTTTAAACGCTCCCAAGGGTATTCGGATTTAGAGATTTCTCAAAAACGTGATGCCATTGAAGACATGATGAAAATTGATTCGGAGTCTACTCAGCTTGAGCGTTTAAAGTCAGTTGGCTTTTCTAAAGTGATTAAGTGGCATCAAGCCTATAATTTTGTTTCTTACTTAGCAGTTAAATAATGCAACTTAACGATATATATCCACTGAGCGACTTAGGCTATTTACTTTCTACGACCAAAATAAACAAGCAGCAAGAATTATTAGCTTTGGTTAAACAGACAATTGATGAATGCCAGCACGGTGATATGCCCAAGTGGTTAGCTGCTATTCAAGACATTCAAAAATACGCTTCACCTTTATGTGAGATTGATGAGCATTTAAATCTTGGTTATAGCGCCTCGCATCCAGAAGAATTGATTCCGCATTTAAAACAATTGATGCCTTGGCGAAAAGGGCCTTTTAATTTGGGTGATGTGTTTGTTGATACGGAATGGCGTTCGGATTGGAAATGGCAACGTGTTCTACCCCATCTTTCTGATATGACGAATCGCACCGTATTGGATGTGGGTTGTGGCAATGGATACTTTGGTTATCAAATGTTAGGCGCAGGAGCTAAAGCCGTGATTGGAATTGATCCAATGTGGCTGTTTATATCCCAGTTTTTAACTCTCAG
>CALHVH010000126.1 GCA_938039225.1 uncultured Gammaproteobacteria bacterium | reverse complement strand
GAAATTCATTGTTACGATACCGACGGTTTTGCCACCGAGAAGTTTATTGAAAACATGCAAGCTTATCCTGATCTAAAAATTACCCGCTTTAATTCAACGGCTGAAGCCGTTAAAGGGTGTGACATAGTCACTACGGTGACTGCCGATAAAAAGTATGCGACCATTTTGACTGAAGACATGGTTGAGCCTGGTATGCACATCAATGGAATTGGTGGTGACTGTCCTGGAAAAACTGAGATTGCAAAAGAGATACTTTTGCGTAGTAGTATTTTTGTTGAGTTTGAACCACAGTCGCGTATTGAGGGAGATATTCAACAATTGGACGCTGATCATCAAGTAACTGAGCTTTGGGAAGTGCTTGTAGGAAATAAAGAGGGCAGAACCACTGATAAAGAAATAACTTTTTTTGATTCAGTTGGTTTTGCACTAGAAGATTATTCTGCATTACGTTTAATTAACGATATTGCGCAGGAAGAAAAATTAGGTACTGAGATTGAACTGGTGCCAACTTTAGAGAATCCCAAAGACCTTTTCACATTGACCTCTCCTAAGGGAAAAGCGCGCTTACGTAAGGTCGCGTAGTAATATTTCTCATGGCAAAACGGTCTAAAAGCAGTTCACGTTGGTTGGCAGAGCACCATGCGGATAAGTATGTACAACGTGCCCAAAAAGAAGGTTGGCGTTCACGTGCGGTTTTCAAATTAGATGAAATCAATCAAAAAGAGCGTTTCTTTAAGCCACATATGGTGGTGGTTGATCTAGGCGCTGCTCCGGGAGGTTGGAGTCAGTATGCGGCGAAAATCATAGGTAAACATGGCTTAATTTTAGCCACTGATATTTTAGATATAGAGCCTATGGAGCATGTAGAGTTTATTCAGGGAGATTTTCGGGAAAATGTTGTACTAAATGCTATTGAAGATAAGGTTCCAGCGGGCACAGCTGACCTTGTAATTTCAGATATGGCCCCCAATATGAGTGGTAACCTTGCTGTAGATCAGCCTCGTTCTATGTATTTATGTGAACTTGCTTTGGATATGGCAATTAAATTATTGAAACCGGGTGGTTCTTTTGTAACAAAAATCTTCCAAGGGGAAGGTTTTGATGAATATGTAAGAGCTTCGCGGGCAGCATTTAAAACAGTAAAAGTACGTAAACCGGATGCATCGCGTCCGCGTAGTCGAGAAGTGTATTTAGTTGCTCGAGACTTTAAAGGTTAACGTATAAGAGTTAAATGCTAAATAACGAACTCTGAGCTATAATTAGGCTCTAACTACAAGCTTTATTAGGATTATCTAAATTCAACTTGTAATAATTCAAATAGGTAAAAGATTTTGCGTAAAGACATGCTAAAACAAATGGGCTTATGGCTGATTATCTCAATTGTGATGATGGCTGCATTCAAGCAATTTGCAGTTAACCCAGTTAATAGTACAGAAATTCCTTATCACGAGTTCCGTGCTCAGATGAAGGACTCAAATATCGACACCGCAGTGATTGAAGGCTTGTCTATACGTGGGAAATACAAAAATGGTGGTAATTATAAAACTAACGCTGTTGAGTCTGAGTACACAACGCTTGTAGGTGAAATGGATAAATACGGCATTAAGTATGAAGGTGTAGCTCCTAAAAAACGCTCCATACTTGTCGACTTATTAATTTCAACCTTCCCAATAATTATTATTGTTGCCTTATGGGTTTATTTCATGCGTCAAATGCAGGGCGGTGGAAAAGGTGGAGCTATGTCTTTTGGACGTAGTAAAGCTAAGTTATTAGGTGAAGACCAAGTAAAAGTAACTTTTGCCGATGTTGCAGGTGTAGACGAAGCAAAAGAAGAGGTTGGTGAGATTGTTGATTTCTTAAAAGACCCCGGTAAGTTCCAACGTTTAGGTGGCCGAATTCCACGTGGTGTTTTGATGGTAGGACAGCCTGGTACGGGTAAAACTTTATTAGCTAAAGCAATTGCTGGTGAAGCTAAGGTGCCTTTCTTTACTATATCTGGTTCAGACTTTGTTGAAATGTTTGTGGGTGTTGGTGCTTCACGTGTGCGTGATATGTTTGAACAAGCTATGAAGCATGCACCTTGCATAATCTTTATTGATGAAATTGATGCGGTAGGACGTCATCGTGGTGGTGGTCATGGTGGCGGTCACGATGAGCGTGAGCAAACTCTTAACCAATTATTAGTTGAGATGGATGGCTTTGAAGGTAATGAAGGCGTTATCGTTATTGCAGCAACCAACCGTCCTGATGTTTTAGATCCAGCTTTATTGCGTCCGGGTCGTTTTGATAGACAAGTTGTTGTTCCGTTACCCGATGTACGTGGCCGAGAAGCGGTACTTAATGTACATATGAATAAAGTTCCTGTGGATGATGATGTTAGAGCTGATTTATTGGCAAGAGGTACACCAGGGTTTTCGGGTGCCGATTTAGCAAACCTTGTTAATGAAGCGGCGCTTCAAGCGGCGCGTGTTAATAAGCGTACCGTAGGCATGAAAGAGTTTGAAAAAGCTAAAGACAAAATCATGATGGGTGCAGAAAGGACCTCTATGGTAATGAGTGAGCAGGAAAAACTTAATACGGCATATCATGAAGCTGGGCATGCAATTGTTGGTTTAATGGTGCCAGAGCATGATCCTGTGTATAAAGTGACAATCATCCCACGTGGTCGAGCCTTGGGCGTAACAATGTATTTGCCAGAACAAGATCGTTATTCAATGTCTAAGCAGCGCTTAGAAAGCAGTTTAAGTTCTTTGTATGGTGGTCGAATCGCAGAAGATCTTACCTTAGGAAAATCCGGCATTACCACGGGTGCTTCGAATGATATTGAGCGTGCAACTGAGATTGCTAGAAATATGGTGATGAAATGGGGCTTGTCGGAAAAGTTGGGTCCTATGACTTATGCTGAAGAAAATAACCAAATGTATTTAGGTGGGACATCCACTCAACAGAATCCTATTTCTTCTGAGACTCAAGCGATTATTGATGCCGAAATTCGTAACTTAGTGGATACTAATTATCAACGTGCAGAAAAAATCTTAAAAGATAATATTGATAAGTTGCATGCCATGGCTCAAGCCTTAATGACTTATGAGACCATTGATGCAGCCCAAATTAAAGATATTATGGACGGCAACGAGCCACAGCCACCAAAAGATTGGACAGGGCCGGTTCTTAAAACGCCTGATGATTTTGGGCCAAAGCCTATACTGGATTCTGACTTAAACAATCCAGCAATAGAATCTTAATCCAATTGTATTAAAAAGTTAAAAACGACAGCGCTTGCTGTCGTTTTTAGTTTGGTAAATGATAATGAACGCATTGGCAAAGCATTTTAATAAACAAACTCCAACATTTTTGCAATGTGCAAAGTATAAACTCAATTTGCAAGAACCCCTTATTATGGGGATTTTGAATGTAACTCCAGATTCTTTTTCTGATGGTGGTCAATTCAATAATTTTGATGCTGCAATTGTTCAAGCAAAACAAATGCTCGCGGATGGTGTCGATATTATTGATATTGGTGGTGAATCAACACGGCCAGGTGCTGCCGCAGTTTCAGAGGATGAAGAGTTACAAAGAGTAGTGCCTTTAATTGAAAAGCTTTCTCAAGAGATTGATGTGCCTATTTCAATTGATACCAGTAAAGCCACGGTCATGTATGAGGCTGTGCAAGCAGGCGCATCTATGATTAATGATGTGTATGCTCTGCAAAAAGATAAAGCTTTACAAACTGCAGCTCAGCTTAAAGTCCCCGTCTGTTTAATGCATATGCAAGGTTCACCTGAAACCATGCAAAAAAATGTGCAATACAAAAATATCACACAAGAAGTTTTTGATTTTTTTGAAAAACGTATTGAGGCTTGTCTTGAGTTTGGCCTTAATAAAGAGCATATCATTATTGATCCAGGTTTCGGTTTTGGTAAACACTTGCAACATAACCTTGAGTTACTCAATAAACTTGATCTCTTTGTTGAATCGGGTTTCCCAGTTTTGGCTGGATTGTCGCGTAAATCAATGCTTGGTCAGATAACCGGCAAAGATGTCAAAAATCGTCTCGCGGCTAGCTTGGCGGTTGCTCAAATAGCGCTTCAAAAAGGCTCTCAAATTATTCGAGTGCATGATGTGGCTGAAAGCAAAGATATGGTGCGGGTTTTACAAGCGATAAAAATGGCCAGCACAAATTTAAATTCGGTATGAAAATTAAATTAAGTATAATGCAGCAAGATTTTATGGCGATTCATAGCGCTTAAGAGTAAATATTAATTAATTAAAAGATTACATTATGGCTAAATATTTTGGGACTGATGGCATACGCGGGCACTTTGGGACTAAACCCTTAACTGTTGATTTTGTTTTACGTGTTGGTAATGCTGTAGGTAAAAGTCTCCTTAAAAAAGGTGATACCGTCATTATTGGAAGAGATACTCGTGTCTCTGGCGATGTTATCGAGTCTGCAGTTGCTGCTGGGTTACAAGCGGTTGGGATTAATGTTCAATTCGCAGGTATTGTTCCAACACCGGCTGTTGCATTTTTAGTAACTAAATACAAAGCTCAATTAGGCATTGTTGTCAGTGCGTCACATAATCCTTATCAGGATAATGGCTTGAAATTTTTCAATGCTCAGGGTGGAAAATTAAATGATGCTGAACAGATAGCAATTGAAGATCATATAGATTCAGAGCTAGTAACCTTGCAAGGGGATGAGCTTGGTACCGCATTTAGAATGCTTACCCCACAAAACGATTATGTTAATTTTGTCTTAGCCTCCGTGCAAAGATTGAATTTAGATGACATCAAAGTCGTAGTGGATGCCGGTCATGGAGCAATGTATAAGGTTGCACCGCGCACAATAGAAGATTTAGGGGCTGATGTTAGTACTATAGGTATAGCGCCTGATGGTAAAAATATTAACCAAAAATGTGGTTCTACTGATACGAAAAATTTAGAGCTTACCGTTAAAAAACTAAAAGCCGAAATTGGCCTCTCATTTGATGGAGATGGTGATCGATTAGTCGTAGTTGATCATTTGGGTGAAAGTGTAGATGGCGATGAGTTGCTTTTTATCTTAGCAAGACACGCACATCAGCAGACACCACTGACTGGGCCGGTGGTTGGTACCTCGATGACCAACATGGGATTAGAGGTTGCGTTTAAGGATTTAGGTATCGATTTTGTGCGCGCCAGCGTTGGTGATAAGCACGTTCTACAGAAGTTAGCCGAAACTGGCGGAAAGTTTGGTGGTGAGACCTCTGGGCATTTGATTTGTCTTGATCATGCCACCACAGGAGACGGGTTGACAGCAGCAGTTCAAATTTTGAAAATCCTTCGCGAGAGTAAACTTAGCTTGAATGAACTTAAGAAGGGTTTTGTAAAGTACCCTCAAGTTATTGTAAATGTTAAGGTTGATGAAAAAAAATTAGCAATTTCTCATCCAAAAACTCAAGCGGTTTTGGCAGAATGTCAGCAACAATTGGGTAACGTTGGGCGTATAGTTTTAAGACCATCAGGCACAGAGCCTGTAATTAGAGTGATGGTTGAGGCGGAAAGTGCTGGTTTAACCGTCAAATTGGCCAATGAGATTGCAGATACAATTACCTTATTGGGTCTTTAGTCTCTGAAATTGGGCGATTAAATCACCAAATTTTTAAGAAGCGTTTATATTCAGTTGCTTTATGGGTCATAGCTGATAATATGCGCGCAGTTTTACCGATGTCTTTGCCACAAAAACACTTAAGAGCTTGTTTTTGATGGAGGAATTAAATAATGAGAACACCATTAATCGCAGGTAATTGGAAAATGAACGGGTCTTTTGAAGACACGAATGTACTCCTTGCCTCAATTGAAGATGGCTTAGAGCGCCGTGCTGAAGCGGCTGAAGGCAAGGCTCGGAAAGTTGATGTCCTAGTTTGTCCTCCCTTTGTGTATTTGGAGACGGCTGCCCGAGCAATCGAAGACAGTGATATCGCACTAGGTGCACAAAGCGTAAGTGCTGAGAAGCCAGGTGCATTTACGGGTGAGATTTGTTCTCACATGCTTAAAGATTTGACCTGTAGTTATGTGATTGTTGGGCACTCGGAACGAAGACAGCTGTATG
This sequence comes from uncultured Gammaproteobacteria bacterium, assembly GCA_938039225.1. Taxonomy (GTDB): domain Bacteria; phylum Pseudomonadota; class Gammaproteobacteria; order Steroidobacterales; family JABDMI01; genus JABDMI01. The sequence continues at coordinate 1,750 of CALHVH010000126.1, read as the reverse complement.
GTGAAACCGATACCACTGTTGGTAAAAAGTTTAAGGCTGCAGCAGAAGCTGGTTTAAAACCAATCTTATGTGTAGGGGAGTCCCTAGAAGAGCGTGAAGCGGGTAAGGCGATTGATGTTATTAAACGTCAAATAGATGCCGTAATGGATATTGCTTGTGAGAAGTGTTTTGAAAATGCAGTGATTGCTTATGAACCTGTTTGGGCAATAGGCACTGGAGAAACTGCTACACCCGAACAGGCTCAAGAAATACACGCTGAGATTCGTCAAATGATTGCCGCTCGAAGTGGTAAAATAGCCAAGAAAATACGTATCTTGTACGGCGGCAGTGTTAAACCTGCTAATGCAGCAGACATATTTGCCATGGAAGATATAGACGGTGGGCTAATTGGTGGAGCTTCTTTAAAAGCCGAGGATTTTTTAGCCATAATCGATGCAGCTTAAGGCTGTTTATTAAATAAAAATTCAGATTCTTGCGGGCCAACTTGAAGCTTGTAAGCATTGATAAAACGCTCAGCCTTAGCGGTATTAATCATCGTGAAACTGAGCGTTTCGTATGTTGATTGAAATATTTTGTCTATTTTGATCAATTAAACTACTTAAAAATTTTGAGAGTGTTATGTCAGAAACAGTACAGACTTTAGTTTTATCGGCCCATATCTTGGTTGGTATCTTATTAATTACCATTATTCTAATTCAACGCGGAAAAGGTTCGGATGCTGGAATGGCATTTGGTGGAGGCGCGTCAGGTACAGTTTTTGGAGCATCAGGCTCTGGAACCTTCTTGACTAAAACGACCAAATGGTTAGCCATCTCATTTTTCTGTACAAGTCTTGCTCTTGCATATGTGCATAACAAGCGTGTTGCCCCTGAAAGTATTTTGGATAGAGTTGATTTAAGTGAAGAGGGTGCTGCTACTGACTCCTTAAATGTTCCTGGCTTAGAAGTTGCCCCAGCAAACCTACCTGATATACCAGTTGCTGAAGATGCTGGAACTGCCCCAGAAGTATCTGAGATTCCTCCAGCTTCGGATGAAGTCGTAGAGCCTGAAGGCGAGAATTAAGAAATTTAGTTTTGTTTACGTATTTAATGAAACGTAAACCTCAAGCCGATGTGGTGGAATTGGTAGACACGCTATCTTGAGGGGGTAGTGGCGAAAGCTGTGCCAGTTCGAGTCTGGCCATCGGCACCAAATTTAAGTTCAGTTTTTAATAAGCTGATAAAACAAAAAATAGGGTTAATAAAAACAATGCTGCAGAATTATTTGCCAGTACTTATCTTTTTAGGAATAGCCGGAGGCATAGGCTTCGCATTAATGGTTCTTGGTTTTCTTCTTAGCCCTAAAAAACCTGACTCTGAAAAACTCTCTTCATACGAATGTGGCTTCGAAGCATTTGAAGATTCACGTATGCAGTTTGATGTTCGTTACTACTTGGTAGCTATCCTTTTTATACTTTTCGATCTTGAAATTGCTTTCTTGATTCCTTGGGCAGTGGCTCTGGATGATATTGGCAATGTCGGTTTGTGGGTAATGGTAATTTTCATGGTTGAGCTCATCGTAGGCTTTGCATATTTATGGAAAAAGGGTGCCCTTGAGTGGGATTGATTTAGTCCCATAGCGCAAAAGTTACAACAGGCTTCACAGATTTAATTTACTTAAACTCTAAATAACGTAGAAAAAACATGCAAGCAACAACTGACAGCCAAAACATTAAAGATTTTCCAGTTCCTGGTACTGCAGAAAAGACCGG
>CALHVH010000125.1 GCA_938039225.1 uncultured Gammaproteobacteria bacterium | reverse complement strand
AGCATAAAAATCTAGTAATACTTTCACCTCAAATTCCCAAACCCCAATCAAAATCTCTTCAAATGCGGCCTAATCTGATGATTATGACTCACTTTAGTCTTATCGAAACGATACACAGCAAACAAACTCATCCTACCTCGGCTAAATTTTAATACTGTTTCACTACTTAACCCACTACGGCCAATGGAACAATCCCAATACTCTATACACCTATAAAAGAGCAGTGAAAGTTTGGAGTATTGCCAGAAAGATCTAAAAAACCTGTGAAACAAGTAATACAAAAACTTCCTTGCTCGCAAATTTAATAGTTAATTGTTACAATTTGTAACATTGTTCTGAAGCAATTTTTTACTGCGATGTGACTAACAATTCCTATCGTAAATAAGTCTTATTTAAAGCCCCAAAAGGAACCTACGAAATGATACGAGCCCTGATTATCACCAGCATTCTTATGTTGGTAGCGGTTTTCCCGATTGCGCATGCCGAAGAAAATGCCAGTCAAAATGATGCAAATAAAGAGGCAATTAAAACAATCGAGGAATTCACCGATGGTTTTAAACAAATGGATGGCCTTTTCCCGATTTATCAAGATGAAAAAACCGGAGCCTTGTATCTGGAATTTGATGCTTCCAATATCGGCCAAGAGTACATCTATCATGTCTACACTGAAAATGGTTCGCCGCAACTTGGTCTTTTCAGAGGCGGCTTCCGAGACAATCGTATTATTTTGATCGACAAACGCTACGATCATATTGAGTTTTCAGCACAAAACACCTCATACAGCTTTAACCAAGAAAACGCCTTAAGCCGAGCTTCCGATGCGAATATCACTCGCGCGCCCTTAGCCGTTTCAAAAATTGTTGCCTCAACTGGCCAAGGAGACGCAGCACGCTACTTGATTGACTACAGTGCCGTAGTCTCTTCTGAATCTTTGAATCAAGTGACACCTTGGGCTTCTCCAGAAGTAAAGCCAGGCCAACAATTTTCTCTTGGTAAATTGTCACCTGAAAAGACACGCGTAACTAAAGCTAGAAACTACCCCGAGAACACCGACGTATTGGTCGAATATGTTTTCGACAATCCTCAACCTAAACATTATGGCCACGCGTCCATCACCGATGCTCGTTCTGTCGCCATTACCATGCAACATACTTTTCTTGCCTTGCCGAAAGAAGACTTCCCGTCTCGTGAGGATGATTTTCGAGTTGGCTACTTTGGCAATCAAGCTACGGATCTGACTTCCACAAGTTACACTCCTTACAATGATGTCATTAGTCGTTGGAAACTGGTCAAGAAAGATCCGAGTGCAGAGCTATCTGACCCGGTAGAACCCATAACTTGGTGGATTGAAAACACCACGCCCGTAGAACTCAGAGGAATTATTCGAGATGCTGCCTTGTCATGGAACGTAGCATTTGAAGCCGCAGGATTTACCAACGCCATCGCCGTTAAGGTTCAACCTGACGATGCCCAGTGGGATGCTGGAGATATACGTTACAACGTTCTGCGCTGGACCTCTTCGCCAACACCGCCATTTGGTGGCTATGGCCCGAGTTTTATTAATCCTCGCACTGGTCAAATTCTCGGTGCGGATATTATGCTTGAATATGTATTCTTGACTAACCGTTTAAGATCATCAGCGATATTTGAAAACACGGCCTTACCAACATCTTATGCTACGCCAGCGATTCAATCTCCAAACCTAGCTCATTTGTCGCCCCACTCCTGTCACGCTGGTGCTCACCTACAACATCAAATGATGTTTGGCGGCGCCATACTTAAAGCTCAAGACGCAAACCAAGTTGCTGTTGGTGAAATGTTAGAAGACGGTTTGCGTTACCTCATTATCCACGAAATCGGACATACACTTGGCCTCACACACAATATGCGCGCATCGTCGACAATTCCGTTAGAGAACCTGCCTGAAGCGCGCATTGTCGCGGGCTCGATTATGGATTACCCCGCATTCAATATCGCAGCTGACGGTGAAACTCAAGGTGCATTTACATTGGAAACACCGGGGCCTTATGATATTTGGGCCGTTGCCTATGGTTATACACCGGACGACAGCACGGCGCAGGCTTTATTGGCACGCTCAACTGAACCTGAGTTAGCCTATGGGAACGACGCGGATGATATGCGTGCGCCCGGCCGTCATATTGATCCACGAGTAATGATTGGAGATTTATCGGACGACCCAGTTGCTTGGGCACGTCAACGGATTAAACTAGTCGACGCCTCACTGAAAAAATTACCTAATACCTTTGAAAAAACTGGCGAAAGCTATGATGCATTACGCACGAGTTATTTGATCTTAACCGGTCAAAAAGCCACGGCACTAAATGTGGCTTCGCGTCAGATTGGTGGCGTTTACCATAACCGCTCTCTGATTGGTCAAGACGGTGCTAGCACGCCGTTCCAACCCGTGCCAGTAGAGACGCAAAAAGCAGCCCTTGATCTGCTTGCCGATGAGCTTTTTGCTCCTGATGCGTTTGCAATAGGTGAAGAGGTAGCGAATCGTCTACAAGCAAAACGTAGAGGATTTGCTCACTATGGAAATAATGAAGATCCAAAACTGCATAACCGTGCTTTGCAGGTTCAACGCAATGTATTAAATCACTTACTCCATCCGTCGGTACTAACGCGAATGACTGATGCGCGGCGCTATGGTGGTAATTATCCAGTTGCCACATATTTACAAAATTTGACCGACGCTGTTTTTACCGGTGACGCAAAAAAGAGTGTAAACACT
>CALHVH010000124.1 GCA_938039225.1 uncultured Gammaproteobacteria bacterium | reverse complement strand
ACTTCAGTTTCTACTTTCGCTTTAACCGGTGTAATTGCATCGTCAAGAATAAAGTCCACTGAGGTGTCATTTTCACTCTCAGAAAAAAACTCTTCAATATTCTCAACCGCGGTCAAGTCATCAGTGCCAAACAATTCACTTTCATCATCAAAAACCAACTCATCATTGTCTTCAGCAAACAACTGTTCAGCGAACAGATCTTCAGCATTTTTAGGTGCAGTCTCAGTTCCAAGTTCAGAAAAATTAACATCTAAGTCAATATTATCAACAAGGTCTTCATCAGCATCTTCACCAAATATTGCTGCAAATTCTTCATCCAAACTCTCCGAGTTGGGCTTGGCAGCTAACACGTCAATTTCATCTTCAATTAGAAGCGCTTGATTGTCGTTTATTAAGAAAGGAAAGGCGTCTTCAGAATCTACATCTTGATTCTCTTGGCTAGTATTTAATTCACGGATTGTAGTTGCGTCATCAAATAACAAACTGACTAATTCATCATGCTGTTCATCAGAATAAGTATGTGGCCATTCATTTCCAATTAGGCAATCCATAATCATCACAACATATTGTTCATTATCATGCTGCCCAATTAAATTGGTAACTGCGTGCAAGCAATCTTCAATAGAAAAAATGACTTTATCTTTATAAGTACTTGTCTGGAAAAAGTTAAGATAAAAATACTTAAACAAACTTGCTAAACCAGGCAACTCTTCTGATTCAGCAAATAATTTGCAATCTTTAATATGCTGTTTAACGGTAGATTTATCAACAGACAAAGCATCGACTTGCATTTCAGCAAAGTCTCTAACTACCAGGGCAGTTTTCTGTTGTAATTCCAGAAGATTATCAAATGTATTAAGCAAAGCGACTTAACCTCTATAAACTAACTTATGCAAAAAAATTACAGAGCGCCGCAGCGCCCCGCTTGTCACTATGCAGCCGGCAAGGTAAATACCGATACCGATTCATTAAGTGCTTCTGAATATTCTTGTAGTTTCTGTGTTGAGGCTTTCTGAGCGTTCAGAGATTTCTCAGTTTCTAGCGCTTGATCACGAACATCATTGGCTTTATCTCGGATGCTCACCGAAGCATCAGCTTGACGTAACGCATTTGTTGAAATTTGTTGTACCAAGGCTACCAACTCGTTAGTTGACGCTTCCGTTTTATTCATCGCCTCACTGGCCTCTTCCGCCAGCTTAGTTCCTGAAGCCACCTGGGTAATCACGTTATTCATCGCGTTTACCGCATCAAAGGTTTCAGTTTTAATATTGTTAACCAGACCCGAAATTTCTTCTGTTGATTGTTTCGCGTTTTCCGCTAGACGCTGTACCTCATCCGCTACTACCGCGAAACCACGACCGGCCTCACCCGCTGACGCCGCGTGCATAGACGCGTTAAGCGCAAGAATATGTGTACGTTCCGCAATATTGTTAATTAGACTTACAATACTACTAATCTCTTGCGAACGTTCACCAAGACGCTTAATTCGTTTTTCAGTTTCAAAAATGGTTTCACGAATAGAGTTAATACCCGATGTTGAGTTAGATACACGTAATAACGCATCTTTGGTATTTTCAATGGTCGTTTCGGCAATGGTGTTAGCATTTTGAGCTTCACCAGCAATGGATAACATGTTTTGGGTTGCCGCTTCCAGTTCTTGAACCATGCTGCCGATGGTTTCTCGCTCAATACTGGATAATTTAATTACATTGTCAGAACTGTCATTAACCTCATTAGATACTGTTGATACCTGATTGGAAATTGTAGTCATATCTCTCAGTACGTCTGAGGTTTCTTCCGTTAGTGTATTTAGTGATGCCGCTACCGTACCCATGATGTCGTCGGTTACAGGAATAGATACCGTGAAATCTTTATCCGTTACCTTATCCAGTGAACGTAAAAGGTTAATAATATTATTATTCAACTTTTCGTTATCGGCCTCTGCTTCTGCCAAGGAACCTACCTTCTCATCCATTAGCTGGTTAATCGCATTACCTAGTTCGCCTAGTTCATCTTGCGAGGTTACATTGACTCGTGACTCTAAGTTACCTGAGTTAATTTCACGAATGGTTGAATCTAATTCTGTAATTGGTGTAGATAAGGTTTTTACGAAACGCAAGGCTAAGAAAATACCTAACAATGACAAAATAACTAGAGCAGCTAAGGCTGTATAAAGAATTCTTTTAGTCAAATCTGTCGCTGGTCTAAAGGCTTCCTCAACATCAATCTCGGACATTAGCGCCCAACGCTCACCAAACACATTGATTGGTGTGTACGCTGATAGCACCTCTACATTACGATAATCAGAAAAGGTTTCAAAACCTGAAGTGCCTGCTAAAGCTTTGTTTACAGCTGTAGTTGCAACTGACTGCAAACCAATGGAGGTATTTTTACCTGAGATTAAATCAACAGTTTCTGTTGGTATATCAGTATTTCTTAAAGCATCGATGTAATTTTGCTTATCTTCAATCAAGAAACGGGATTCATTACGCAATAAGTTATCTTGTCCTACTAAGTAAGTTTCACCCGACTCACCAAAACCGGTTTCTTGCCATTGGTAATTCGAGGTCATAATATTATTAATTTCATCAATTGGAGCTTGATAAATCAATACACCCAGTTTTTGGCCATTGCTGAAAATTGGGGTAGAAATAAATACCGCTTGGTCATTGTACGAAGGAATATAGGGTTTGTAATCGTCTAGTTCAATACTACCTTTTGAGGCCGCATTACCTTTTGCAAAGGCCCTACCAATACCAGAATCCTTATAAGGACCGGTTTTTAATGAGGTTGCATAATCAAGCTCTTTAAATACGGAATACACAATATTACCGTTATCTGAATCCACCAAGAAAATATCGTATAACTTGAAGCGTTCTAAGTACTCTTTAAAAACGGGGTGATACTTAGCGTGAAACGATGAATATTCTGAACCATCCGATGCTGCGTTTAATAACTCTTTAGAACCTAGGGGATTAGGGTTACCAGAGATATAAAGGTTTTGGAAATAGATTTCACGCTCTGGAAGCGGTGCATACAAGGATTCAACATCAAAAGACTCACCCTGGTTTCTTTCCTTATATTCCTCACCGTATTCATTAGTATAGTAATTTACTAATCCCGCTCTATCAATCGATACGTTATCCAGTGGCAAGCTTTTAAATGCTGTTTCGAAATCTTGCATCGCATCAACTACCATGAGGTTTTCAGACATTGAAATCAACTGATCACCTAATTCTCCAAAATAGGATTCAATCGCATTTTTACGAGCATCTCGAGAGGCAATCAACTGCGTTTGAGCCGATTGCTCAAGAGATTCCTGTGAACTGTTAATACTAAAATAACCAATTACTAAACTAGCAATTAACACTGGCAGTAGCACTAAAAGCAATGATGCTATCAAAAGTTTTTGACGAATATTCACTAACGTTCCCCTATACTAAAATCTTACTTAAAATATGTTTTAAATTATTGACACAATGAGCTGAACAAGGCTTCATGCTGGTAATCCAGAATGACTTGCTCACCATGTTTATAAATTTGTGAAACAAACGGTTTGATTGCTTCAGGTAAAATTGGCGCTGATTTAATCATTTGGCATTCACTTTCTTTCACACGAAACGGCAAGCGATCTAATAAAACGCCTACGGCCTCTTCACCAACCCCAATGGACAATAAATGTTGTTCTTTATTATCTCGTTCAACATTTAAAAAATTATGTAAATCAAATACTGGTACTAAATCGCCACGAATATTACTTAAACCAAGGACATTCTCAGACATCCTTGGTAAATAAGCATAATCAGCGTTTTCAACAACTTCACTCAACATTTCATCAGGTAAAAAGAAGGCCAATTTACCTAATACAAATGTATAGCGATCTTTTTCCTGATATTGAACCTCAATGGCATCCTCTTCAACAAGCAGAGTTTCACTAAGTATGTCTGTTAAGCTTTGCTCACTCATCTAATTATCCGAGTTTGCTAACAACATCTAAAATTTCTTCATCAGTGTATGGCTTAGCAATATGATCTACCGCACCTTGAAGCTGGCTCATGACCTTATCGGCTTTTTGAGCTTTACTGGTAACCATAACGATTGGAATATCTTTAGTTGCATCATTTTTCTTGATTAAACGGCATGTTTTAAAACCATCTTTTTTAGGCATAACTACATCTAAAAAGATCAAGTCAGGGCTCTCAACTACAGCCATTTCCGCACCTGACTCACCATCTTCGGCTGTTACAACTGCATAGCCTTTTGATGACAAGATGCCTTTTAAATTATCACGTTCAACTTGTGAATCATCGATTACTAATATTTTTAAACTCATTTTCTTTCCTATTGTGAAACTTTCCATTAATGAATGACTTATTCATTCACCTTCTGAAACTTTATAAATTAAACACACAAAACTCTGATTAAAACTTTTACTAACAAGTAAGGTTTTTTCTAAGAGTTTTACTTACGCATCATTTCTCTAATGCGAGCAATTTTCTCTTCTCTTGTTAATTGTGGTTCTAAGCTAGCTTTTTTAGTGCTATTTGATGCATGACTAGGTTTTTCTATGCCTGCATCCGTAGATAACTTATCAGTACTCTTTGGTGTTGAGCTAGATGTTTTTGCATCGTCATTGGATTCCGTAGTTTTTGGAGTTTTATTTTCCAATGGCTTTACTGGTACCGACTTTAATTTAGCCGGTGACGACAGTGCTGGACGAGCTGCTTCTTTTTTCTCTTTTTTAGCTGCTTTTTTTAAATCAGCAGTAATGGGTAAGAAATTTTCAACCGTGTTTTTAAAATCTGACATTTTCACAGGCTTGGTCAAATAATGGTCGGCGCCAGCCATTTTCCCACGCAGTTTATCAATTCGCCCATCGCGACTTGTCAGCATGATTACTGGAATATCTTTAGTCTTCTCATTATTCTTGATGTGCTTGCAGACTTTATAGCCATCCATGCCTTCCATCATGATGTCTAAAAAAATAATATCGTAAGATTCATCTTGTAACATTGATAAGGCTTTAATACCATTATCAACATAATCAGCACCCAAACCCATTTTGTCTAAAACAATAGACATCAAGCGTCGAATAACAACGCTATCATCTACGACTAATGCTCTGATTGCTTTTGGATTATTCACAATATCTCTCTCTTATTAATTTTGTAAAAATAACTAAAAAATTTCTTAGTTATTGATTTAGTGGAGATATTAACAATTTAATGTTTTTTAAATATTAAGTTATGTTAACAAGCCCCACTGTACAGCAACTTATGAATGAGATTGTGACACAAGTCACAAAATTGAGACAAAATCAATAACAAGCTATATCTAAAATGCCGTTTGATGCGATATTTACTGCATTAACAACACATTAAGTATTATCAATATAATAAAAACTTAATATATTCACAGCTTCGATATAACTATTTGACGATTAATTAAAGAAAAAAAACTATCAACTTAACCAGTTAGCGGGATAAGTCTCTTAAATACGGTCAATAATTCTGTCATTTGAATTGGCTTTGAGATGCTGGTTGCAAAACCTAGTTTTTTTAGTTCTTCTTGAGATTGAGATTCATTATCTTCCACTATCGCAATTAAATCTTTTTGATAGCCAATGCCTCTAACCGTTTTAATCAACTCGGCATTTGATAAATCAGTCATGTTCAAATCAGCTATCACAATATCAAACTCAAGAGCATCCAAGAATGCTAGAGCTAATTCCCAATCTTCGGCAACCGTAACCTCATAACCCGAACGCTTTAATAAAAATGAGATAAAATTACTGGATTCAATACTACTCTCCATTAATAGAATGGTCATTTTGCTGGATTCAACGGCCTTTGGGTCAAAAACTGGAATCTCTTGAGTAGCTTCATGTTGACTTACTTCTTCGCTTTCTTTATGCGGGATTGTTACTGTAATTGTACTGCCCTCACCCACCTTAGACTTCACCTCAAAACTACCTTTCATGGCCTCAACAAGAGATTTACTCACGCTCAGACTTAAACCAAGACCCGTTTTAGTTTCATTCTCGCCATCTACATGTGCGTTTTCAATATTGCGAATCTCTTCCTCATGCAAACCAAGGCCTGAATCTATGACCGTAAAAACCAAATCAGAACCCTCTTGATCTAAAGTTAAATTAACAAAACCTTCTTTGGTATAACTGATGGAACTGCGTATCAGATTTAACAACATTTGTTTCACACGCTCTATATCTAAAGCTCCGTAACGTGAGCAACGAGGCGTAATGCTGGTGCTAAATAGCAAGTTTTTTTTCTTTGCTAATGGAGAGGCAATTTGATTTATCTCTACAAGCAGATCCTCAAGCGATACAGAATGCGTCGTGAGTTTAACTTTATCGGTTGATCTGAAACGAGCCTGAGTTTCTAAATTATTAACAAAGCTAAGTAAATGCTGTGTGGTACTTTCTATAACACTGAGATGCTCTGTCACGGCAACATCAAGATTGTCGTTTTCACGGATTAACTTTATATAACCTAGAATTGAGGACAAGGGCACTCTGAATTCATCAGATCGTCTAGAGGCAATTTCATTAACAGATTTTTCTTTTCTCATAATTTCATTAAATTTCATTATTTATTTGGGAATAAACCTATAAGTAAATTAATTCCATCCATGAATTACGTTTTTTTAATTTATAAAAAGTAAATATACTTAATAAGTATTACTATTTACAGCCATGTCACATTGAAACGCACCATAAAATATAATAATGCACCGCATAGTAGCATACAATTATTTTTCGCATGGAAACAATAAGTTAATTAGATTGAGTATTCAATCCAATAATAAGAACTCGTTCTTAGTCGAACGATTAGAAATTATGATGAGTTTTAAACAAAGGAAATTATTTAAACAACTATTGTTACTTTATTTGATTCAGTTTAAATCGTCATCTTTCCAAAACTTGGTACCCTTAATGGTGGCTTGTAAAGCCAGGCCAGTTTCAGTAATTTGATAGATAGTAATATTATCTATGGTTAACTCTCCACTAGCTGCTGCTCCTTTTTCATCGGCTTTTGCGGCAACATCAGCTTGAGCACCTAAAGCCCAACCGTCTTCAATAAAGCGCCTTAGACTTGCTCCAGTATGAAATACAAAGATTGCACGAAAGTCTTTAGCTCCCAACCCTAGACCAAGACCAACTTCACCCATTTTCATGTAGGTATCTTGTCCTGTTCTATTATTATGGACAACACCATATCCGCCACCAAAACTAGCCAACAGAAGATTAATATTGGCATTACTAAACACGGCATAGCCGGGCGCACTACTTACTTGCGAACGAACATCGGGTTTGATTTTGTACAGGTCCTGTAAAACCTCAGATTTCATTTGCTGAATAGATTGACGTTTTTCAGTCGGCGACGAGCCTTGACTCGTCGCACAGGCTGAAAAACAAAAAATGACTAACAAACATAAACCATATTTAAACGTTCGCATCATTT
>CALHVH010000123.1 GCA_938039225.1 uncultured Gammaproteobacteria bacterium | reverse complement strand
ATCATGAATGTCTTGTAAATTGCTAATACCTTTTGCCAGTTTTTCACTGGCTGCATGATTACGTAATAATACGCTTAGGCTAAAAAAACTTTTAACTCCATATAAATTGTCATCATAGGTTTCGTAACTGCCTATTTGAGCATTTAAATTATTGAATCGTCCGGTTACCCACGCAGCATCTCCAGCTTCATAGTCATCACGTAAAATATCAAAGCCGCGTTGTCTGAGGTAACGTGCAAATTCTTTATCATCATTCTCAATGGCATCAGCTGCATTATTCAAATGTTTAAAAGCTTGTTGTATTTCATTTAAGTAATGAACAGAATAAGGCAGTCCGTAAAAACCGTCATTCGGATGTTCGCTTTGAATTTTTTCAAGTTGTGCCTTAAGTTTTGGATGTAGTAAATTCAAATGCGTATAGCCATTTAATTTCGCGATGTCTTCGGTTAAGTTGGTAGGTGTCACTTTACGAACTACAGAGCGCAAATGCATTATGGAGTTACGCTGGTCTGGGTTCTTCGACAGATAATCATCAATTTCAGATTTATCGATATCTAAGGGGTAAATATTCCCCCCTTTTTGTGACTCTTCTACGGGTAGAAAGGGTACACGCTCGTTGTCTGTATTGGTTGTGATTGGACCTTTGGATTGGTAATACAAGTCTATTAAATCTTGAGTTCGTTTAGAGTCATCCGATTCGGCATGCAGTTTATACAATGCTTCTCGTGCTTCTAAAGCTTGTGGGTGTTTAGATAGTTCGTAGATATCGTTAAAAATTCTGCCAGCCAGCATCAACTCTTTGATGGCAGTAATTTCTTGTGGCTTGAGAGACGAAAGGTCTGGTGCCAATGTGATTTCGGCGCTTTGTTGTAAAACCTTATCAACTTCCTCAGCAGACCAATAATTGTCAGGTAATTTAAGCTCGCCCGAGCTTCTAGTCGATTGTAAAAAGAACACACCGATTAAACCCAGTAAAGCAACAGCTGGAATGGCAAAACGTTTCATGGAAATCCTTATGCATACAATTAATATATTGCTACATTGTACGCTGCTAAGCAAAATTATTTTAGTGCTTAAATATTTAGCACTATGTAGAGATATTCATCATGAAAACCCATCCAGTTATTGTTTCACTATTTTTACAAAACATATAAATAGTGAAATGCGTACAATAGCGACATGGATGTATCTTCAATTCTCGACTCACTTAACGACGCGCAGCGACAAGCGGTTACCGCTGAGCACAAACCCTTATTAGTCCTTGCCGGTGCAGGTAGTGGTAAAACTCGTGTTTTAGTGCATAGGATAGCCTGGCTAGTACAGGTTGAAGATCTAAATTTACACAATATTATTGCAGTAACCTTTACCAATAAAGCGGCGGCAGAAATGCGTGGTCGGGTTGAAGATATGCTGCAAGTACCTGCTGCACCCTTATGGATTGGTACTTTTCATGGATTAGCGCATCGCTTATTGCGACGTCATTGGCAAGAAGCTGATTTGATGCAGAGTTTTCAAATCATGGATGCGGATGATCAAAAACGCATGGTAAAACGAGTACTGCGAGAAATGGATTTGGATGAAAACCAATGGCCACCTCGTGAAACTTGTTGGTATATCAATAATAAAAAAGAAGAGGGTATTCGTCCTAAACACATTGTGGCTGGTGAGGATGAACTTGAAGCGATTAGAATACGTATCTATCAAGCCTATGAGGATGCTTGTGCACGCACCGGATTAATTGATTTTGCGGAAATGCTTTTGCGTGCACATGAGTTATGGCTAAACAATCCGCATTTACTGGCACATTATCAACGTCGTTTTCAGCACGTGCTGGTCGACGAGTTTCAAGATACCAATACCATTCAATATGCGTGGTTGAGGCTGTTGTTGGGTAAAAATGGAATTCCTTTTGTGGTTGGTGATGACGATCAATCCATTTATCGCTGGCGTGGCGCCAAAGTAGAGCATTTGCAACGCTTAGCAACGCATTTCCCTGAATTGCAAACGGTACGTCTTGAGCAAAACTATCGTTCTACGGGAAATATTCTAAAAGCTGCCAATGCGGTTATTGATAATAATACTGGGCGTTTAGGTAAAGAGTTATGGACTGATGGTCATGATGGTGAATTGATACAAATTTTTTCGGCTTACAATGAACGGGAAGAAGCTGAGTTTGTCGTTAACCGTATTCGTCAATGGCAAAACGATGGTAATGAACGCAAGGAGTCGGCCATTCTATATAGGTCAAACGCACAGTCACGTGTGTTTGAGGAAATGCTGATTCAAGGTGGTATACCGTACCGAGTTTATGGCGGCTTACGCTTTTTTGAACGCGCTGAAATCAAAGATGCTCTAGCTTATTTACGTTTATGTGCCAATCAAAATGATGACGCTGCTTTTGAACGGGTAGTTAATACGCCGACTAGGGGCATAGGTGCACGTTCGGTCACTATGGTGCGTGAATATGCACAAGCCAATAGTTGTTCCATGTGGCAAGCAGCCGCGGCCTGTATTGCTGATGAATTAAATTTTCCACGTCGTGCTGCAAAAGCCCTACACGTTTTTTTAGTTTTAATTAATGAGATGAGCAAGGCGGTTGAAAAACTGGATTTGGGAGAGCAGGTCGAACACGTGGTGTTTAGCAGTGGCTTAATTGAGCATTTCAAAAAAGAAAAAGGTGAAAAAGCTGAAGCACGCTTAGAAAACTTAGATGAACTGATTTCAGCAGCCAGTGGTTTTGATGTGGATGAAATGGTTAACGCCATGCAGTCAGATGATTACGAAGATCCAGAATTGCAATTAGATCCTGAAGAGGTATCTCCTTTAGTCGCATTTCTTGCTCATGCCGCTTTAGAGGCTGGTGAGGGTCAGGCAGATGCTTGGGAAGATTGTGTACAGCTCATGACTTTGCATTCGGCTAAAGGTTTAGAGTTTCCACTGGTCTTTATGTGCGGTTTGGAAGATGGTTTATTTCCACATCAGCGATCAATTAATGATTCTGCAGGCTTAGAAGAAGAACGTCGTCTTTGTTACGTGGGAATGACACGTGCCAAAGAGCATTTATATATATCGCATGCCGAACGTAGGCGATTGTACGGACAAGATAGCTATGCTCAAGCTTCTCGCTTTTTGTCTGAAATTCCAAGCGAATTAGTTAATCATATTCGCCCGCAAGTATCAGTCTCAAGACCCGTCATGCCTACCATTAGGCGAGCTGCTTTAGTTCGAGAACCAGCTCCTGAAGGTTTAAGTCTGGGTCAAGCTGTTATGCATAAAAAGTTTGGACCTGGAGTAGTGATGAACTACGAAGGCCAGGGCAGCCATGCTCGAGTGCAAGTTAACTTTCAGGATGTGGGTGCTAAATGGTTAGTTTTGGCTTATGCCAATTTGCAAGTT
>CALHVH010000122.1 GCA_938039225.1 uncultured Gammaproteobacteria bacterium | reverse complement strand
GTAGAAAGCGCAATAATGCCGGCTAGTTTGTGTGGAAAGCGTAAAGCGGTATGCAAGGTAATGGCTCCGCCTTGTGAAAAGCCTGCAAGGAAAATTCGATCATAGGCAATTCCTTTGGCATGCTGTTCTTCAATCAAGCTGACAATTAGCTCTGAGGTAGTCCGAATACCTTTTTGATCTTGTGGAGCTTCTCTGTCTAAACTGAAAATATCGTACCAAGCCCGCATAACGTAGCCATTGTTGATGGTCACTGGAATCATGGGCGCATGAGGAAATATAAAACGCACACCCAATGTAGCCGGTAAACCTAATTCAGGCACCAAAGGTACAAAATCATTGCCATCTGCGCCTAAGCCGTGCATCCAAATAACCGCCGCATCTGGGTTTTCATTGGTTTCTTTAATAATTAGTTCTAATTGTGTGCTCATTGTTGTGCTCGTTCTCTGCTCAGGTGGGTTGCAATGTCGTAGTGGGGTACAATTCGTTTCTAGCTTTCCTTGTCTCTGAAAGCAACTAACGGAACGCAGTATAACGAAATGAGTTTTCTTATGTCATATGTTCAAAAAATATTCATAGTGTCAGTGTTTTTTTTATTCCTGAGTGCCTGTGGCTTAAAGGGTGATTTGTATCTACCAGAGGCCGAGCCTCAAGTGGTTGATACGCCTACTGAAACTGCACAAGATACCGTTGAAGAAGTCGCTCCATTAATCGAAGAAACCATCAAAGAAGAAAGTCCAACACCATGAAAAGAAATTACGATTTAGTTTTAGTAGACGGTTCTTCGTATTTGTATCGAGCCTTTTTTGGAATGCCGCCACTAACCAGTTCAACCGGTGAGCCAACCGGTGCAATTTATGGCGTAACTAATATGTTGTTCAAACTGATGGAGCAGTATCCTTCCGAGCAGTTTGCGGTGGTATTTGACGCGAAAGGCAAAACCTTTCGTCATAAAATGTACGACCAATACAAAGCGACGCGTCCACCCATGCCTGACGATTTGCGTGTACAGATTGACCCATTACACAATGTAATTCGTGCCGCAGGTTTGCCGCTTATTATTACTCCCGATGTAGAAGCTGATGATGTTATTGGATCCTTAGCCGTTCAAGCAAGATTGGCAGGTAAAAAAGTGCTTGTTTCCACAGGTGATAAAGATATGGCGCAATTGGTTAGTGAGGATATTCACCTGATTAATACCATGAATAATGTCTTGATGGACCCGGCGGGTGTGGAAGAGAAGTTTGGTGTACGTCCTAATCAGATTATTGATTACTTAGCCTTAATGGGCGACAAGAGTGACAATATCCCTGGTGTGCCCAAAGTAGGGCCAAAAACTGCGGTTAAATGGTTGACCCAATTTGATAGTGCCCAAGGCGTTATTGAAAATGCTGATTCCATTGGAGGTAAGGTCGGTGAAAGCTTACGAGACAATATCGATATGTTATTGCTGTCAAAGGCTTTAACTACGATTAAGGTTGATATTGATTTTAGCGATGACCCTGTTCCACTTACGCCAAGTGAAATGGACAGTAATGAGTTACGTGTTTTGTTTTCAGAATTTGGTTTTAAATCCTTACTTAAAAAAATTGAAGCGGGTAGTTTGGGTAAAAGCTCAAATGCTTCAAGTGTTAAAACCACCAAAGTAACGCCATCTGCCATAGCAGATTCTGCGACTAGCGTAGAAGCGCCTACGGTAACCAAATACCAAACGATTCTTAACTATAAAGAGTTTGAGTTCTGGTTACGCGACTTACAAAACTGCAGTGAGTTTGCTTTTGACACCGAAACCAATTCATTGAACTATATGCAAGCCGATATTGTTGGTGTCTCCTTTGCCATAAAAGCTGGTGAAGCCGGATATATTCCCTTTATTCATAGTTACGAAGATGCGCCATTACAATTGAACAAGAAAACCGTCCTGGGTGCATTAAAACCTCTGCTTGAATCCAGCGAAATTAAAAAAATTGGTCATCATCTTAAGTACGATGCTCATATTTTACGTGGTGAGGGAATTCATTTACGTGGTATTGGTGATGACAGCATGTTGGCGTCTTACGTATTGAACTCCACCTCAAATCGTCATGATATGGATTCGGTAGCCAGTAATTATTTAGGTGTTGATACCATTCATTTTGAAGACATTGCCGGTAAAGGTAAAAAACAACTGACCTTTGATCAAATCGATTTAGAGCAAGCCGGGCCGTATGCGGCTGAAGATGCGGATATTACTTTGCGTCTTGCACAAACCATTCGTTCGCAATTAAAAGAAATTCCAGAACTAGACAAAGTCTATCAAGACATTGAGTTGCCCTTAGTTGATGTGCTGACTGAAATGGAACACACAGGAATTATTTTAGATAAACAATTGTTAGCTGATCTGTCGCATGAGTTTGGTGAAACCATGGCTGAGCTGCAAACTAAAGCCTATGACTTGGTAGGACATGAATTTAATCTATCTTCTCCAAAACAATTACAAGAGATTCTGTTTGAAGAAATGGAGTTGCCGGTTATTCGTAAAACCCCTAAAGGTCAGCCATCAACCGCTGAAGATGTTTTACAAGAATTAGCGGTTGATTACGAATTGCCGCAAATAATTTTACGTTATCGTTCTTTAAGTAAATTACGTTCTACCTATACTGAAAAACTCCCAATGCAGATTGATCCTGATACGGGGCGTGTACATACCTCCTATCATCAGGCAACTGCAGCCACGGGTAGGTTATCTTCTTCTGACCCA
This sequence comes from uncultured Gammaproteobacteria bacterium, assembly GCA_938039225.1. Classification (GTDB taxonomy): domain Bacteria; phylum Pseudomonadota; class Gammaproteobacteria; order Steroidobacterales; family JABDMI01; genus JABDMI01. Next base: position 524 of record CALHVH010000122.1, on the reverse strand, counting down.
AACTTACAAAACATACCGATTCGTTCCCCAGAAGGGCGTCGAATTCGCCAGGCTTTTATTCCACCTAAAGATCATGTGTTGTTGGCAGCGGATTACTCGCAAGTGGAGTTACGCATCATGGCCCATCTTTCGCAAGACAAGGGTTTAGTGAATGCCTTTGCCAATGATCTTGATGTGCATTCGGCAACTGCCTCAGAAGTTTTTGGGGTTGCTCTAGATGATGTGAGTAAAGATCAACGCCGTTCTGCAAAAGCCATTAACTTTGGTTTAATTTACGGAATGTCAGCCTTCGGTCTAGCCAAGCAATTAGGTATTGGTCGCAAAGAAGCACAAACGTATATTGATGTTTATTTTGATCGGTATCCAGGTGTGAAGCGTTACATGGATGAAACCCGTCTGATTGCCAGTGAACAAGGTTATGTTGAAACGGTCTTTGGTCGTCGTTTGTATTTACCCGAAATTAATTCACGCAATCATCAGCGAAAACAATATGCAGAGCGTTCCGCGATTAACGCGCCTATGCA
>CALHVH010000121.1 GCA_938039225.1 uncultured Gammaproteobacteria bacterium | reverse complement strand
GCCAAGCCATTCTTAACTAAATTCTTATAAAATAAGGATGTTTTACCACCACCTAAGATATCAGATAAAACATCTAATGGTGCTTCATCAGGATGGCGTGCTTTTACAGTTGGGAAATTGTAAAACAGCATTGGCAAATTGATATTGTCTTCATAAGATATATATCGATCTTTATCCAAAGTAACCAATGGTGCAGTTAGTTTAGTGACTTCTGGTCCTGCTGGAATATCTGCAAAGTACTTATTGACCAATTCTAATGTCTCAAGAACATCTAAATCACCACCAATAGTAAGTGTTGCATTATTTGGACCATACCAGCGTAAGAAAAATTTCTTAAGATCGAATAAATTTGCTCTATCAAGATCTTCAAGATAGCCAATAGTCATCCAAGAATAAGGATGACCTTCTGGGTAAGTCGCCTCGGATATTTTTTCAAATAGTAAACCGTAAGGACGATTATCATAGCTTTGTCCACGTTCGTTCTTAACTGTTTCACGTTGGATTTCAAATTTTTCTTGAGTTACTGCATCTAAGAAATAGCCCATTCGGTCAGACTCTAACCACAACATTTTTTCAAGTTGGTTTGAAGGCACTGTTTCAAAGTAATTGGTGCGATCGGCGTTAGTTGTTCCGTTTAAAGTACCACCCGACTCAGATACAATTTTAAAATGTTCTTCGTCTGCTACATTTTCAGAGCCCTGAAACTGCATGTGCTCAAAGAAGTGAGCAAAGCCAGATTTACCAATTTCCTCACGACCTGAACCCACATCATAAGTTACATCAACATGAACTAATGGATCGGAACTGTCTTGATGCAATACAACAGTTAAGCCATTATCTAATTGGTATTTTTCATAAGGGATAACAATTTCATCAGCTTTTTTGCTGACTTTCTCAATAAATGTAATGCCGTCTGGTAACGCCTTGCTTTTGGACATCATGGTGTCTTTCATGCCGCTATCAGACATAGTAGACGTACTGCATCCTGCAAGTGTTAATGCCATTAAGCTTACAACAGATAAAATCTTAAGAGATTTACCTGATGAGTGGCCGATTGCGTTTTTAAACATGCTAACTCCTTGGGGTAGTATTTTTGTTGGGTGTAAATGCTATTTTTAAATGTTACAAACAGTAAACTATCTATTATAGATGAGCTTCTCATGAGAAAGTTCGTTTTGTAACAAATTTATCTAAGAGACTGATTTTAATTATAAAAAAAGCCTCATTAGAGGCTTTTTTTTTATTTAGTTTGGTTTTGAACAGTTTTTAAGCGGCAATGGTTTGATTGCCTTGTTCTATGTATTCGTGAACAACTTGAGCTGCTTCACGTCCTTCTGCAATTGCCCAAACTACCAAGGATTGCCCTCGTCGTGCATCACCTGCAGCAAAGACTTTAGGTTTTGATGTTTGATAATTGTCGCAGGCTATATTGCCACGTCCATCAACTTCTAAATCAAATTGTGCAATAACATTATCCTGTTCGGGATGTAAAAAGCCGATGGCCAGTAAAGCCAAGTCACATTTTAAGGTTCTTTCGGAATTTGGTTTTGCGACAAAACTCATTTTCCCGTTGACGTCTTTACTCCAGCTGACATCTTCTAAAACTAAACCGGTAATTTTTCCATTCTCAGTGGTAAAGTTTTTAGTAAGCACCGACCATTTACGTTCAGCACCTTCAAGATGTGAGCTTGAGGTACGTAAAATCAAGGGCCAATTTGGCCACGGTGTCTCAGCATTTTTACCTTCCGGAGGTTTATCTAATAGCTCTAGCTGAGTAATTGAAGCGGCACCGTGTCGATTTGAAGTGCCCACGCAATCCGAACCAGTATCACCGCCGCCAATGACGACCACATGCTTATCTTTTGCACTTGTGAATTCTTCATCAGGAATTTCATCACCCGCTATGCGTTTGTTATTTGGACGTAAAAAGTCCATAGCAAAATGCACACCCTCAGCTTCACGCCCTGGGATAGGTAAATCTCTTGGCTTAGTTGAGCCCGCACATATAACTACAGCGTCAAACTCTTTTTCTAAATCGCTGACCGGAATATCTTTACCAATATACGCATTGGTTTTAAAAGTAATTCCTTCGCCTTCCATAATGGTGACGCGACGTTGGACAACAGATTTTTCCAATTTGAAATCTGGGATACCATAACGCAGTAAACCGCCGATACGATCTTCACGCTCAAATACAGTGACTAAATGTCCTTTACTATTCAGTTCGTCAGCAACAGTCAATCCAGCCGGACCTGATCCAATCACAGCAACTTTCTTTCCAGTACGCAAGGCAGGTGGTTTAACAACAACTAAAGAATTATCATAAGCATAATCACTGATGGCTTTTTCAATTTGCTCGATAGTTACTGGGTCTGCATTGATACCTAAAACACAGGCAGCCTCGCAAGGAGCTGGACAAATACGACCTGTGAATTCAGGGAAGTTATTGGTACTACGTAAAATTTTATAAGCCGTAGAAAAATCTTCTTGATAAACCGCATCATTAAACTCTGGAATAACATTGCCTAGGGGGCAACCGCTATGACAAAACGGAACACCACAGTCCATACAACGTGCTGCTTGCTCATTAAGTAATTCAGGCGTTGGGTCAGCCACAACATCATTGTAATCACGTAAACGTTCTTCACGATCGCGATAGCCGGAAAGCTTGCGATCATATTTCATAAAACCTTTTGGATCTGCCATTGTTCTACTCTTCTTTGTTCTTTAAATAACTAATTATTGTCATTACGAGGTAATCTGTTTAGAGATTGCTGTATCGGTCCACAGTTCGCAATGACACATTCACTTAAGCGCTTTTTGCCAATTGCTCAGCTTGAGCTTGTTGTTCTAAAGCTCGTTTGTATTCAATTGGGAATACTTTACTAAACTGGGTTTTAACATTGTCCCAATCAGCTAACAGTGCTTTGGCCTTTTCACTTCCAGTGCGGACAATATGCATATCAAGCATATACTTAATTGTTGCAATATCTTGTTCATCAGGTTGTTCAAGACTGATTCCATCCATATTGGTTTTAGCAGGCATTTGTTTGTTTGGATCGAGTACAAAAGCCAAGCCACCCGACATACCCGCAGCAAAGTTTTTACCAATTTCACCAAGAATTAAGGCAACACCACCTGTCATGTATTCACAACCGTTATCACCTATGCCTTCTACCACCACTTTGGCACCTGAGTTACGTACACAGAAACGCTCACCTGCGCGACCAGCAATATAGGCTTCACCACTAGTAGCTCCGTAGAAAGCTACGTTACCAATAATGATATTTTTAGCTGCCGTGAATTCAGCTTTATCCGAAGGTTTAATGCTTACTGTGCCGCCTGATAGACCTTTACAGAAATAATCATTGGCGGCTCCGGTTAATTCAAAATCTAAACCGGTATCTAAAAACGCTGCAAAGCTTTGCCCTGCCCAGCCGTTAAATGACACTTTGTATGACTCGGGTTTTTCGTGTTTTGCTAAGGTAACCCAATAATTCGATAACATGGCACCGGTTGCTCTATCGGTGTTTACAATTTCAAACTGAGGAGCTTGTACACCAGATTTTAATCGGTGAATTAGTTTTCTATCTAAAACCGAATCAATTTCATGGTCTTGTTCTTGTTGTTTGAATTGACCAACGCCATCAACTTCTTCGTTCCAGAATAATACGCGACTTAAGTCAATGGATTTATGTTTCCAATGAGTTAAGCCTGAACGTACCTTAAGCATTTCAACTTTACCAACCATTTCATTAACGGTTCGGAAACCAAGTTCTGCCATAATTTCACGTAATTCTTCTGCCATAAAATAGAAGAAATTCACAACGTGCTCTGGCTTCGCTTCAAAGCGTTTACGTAATTCAGGGTCTTGAGTAGCAATTCCAACTGGGCAAGTATTTAGATGGCATTTACGCATCATGATACAACCTTCAGCAACCAAGGCTGCAGAAGCAACGCCCCATTCTTCGGCTCCTAATAAGGCGGCAATTGCTAAATCTTTACCAGTACGAATCTGTCCATCCGACTGTAGAGTAACTCGGTCACGAAGTTTATTTCGTAATAAAGTTTGATGGGTTTCAGATAAGCCTAATTCCCACGGTAAGCCAGCATGTTGAATTGAAGTCAGCGGAGATGCACCTGTGCCACCGTCATGGCCTGAAATCAGAATGACATCTGCGTGTGCCTTAGCAACACCAGAAGCAATAATTCCTACACCACATTTAGAGACAAGTTTTACACTGATACGAGCTTTTGGATTGGCATTCTTTAAGTCAAAAATTAATTGAGCTAAATCTTCAATGGAATAAATATCATGATGTGGTGGAGGTGAAATCAAACCTACACCCGGCGTACTCATACGAACCTTAGCAATCCAATCATTCACTTTATGTCCAGGGAGTTGACCACCCTCTCCCGGTTTAGCGCCTTGTGCCATTTTGATTTGAATTTCTTCGGCTGTTGACAGGTACTCAGCTGTAACGCCAAAACGTCCAGAGGCTACTTGTTTAATGGCAGAATTTAAAGAGTCGCCATTAAGTGTTGGCTCATAACGTCTTCTATCTTCACCACCTTCACCAGAATTACTTTTCGCGCCAATACGATTCATAGCAATGGCTAGAGTTGTATGGGCTTCATAAGAAATTGATCCAAATGACATAGCACCAGTTGCAAAACGCTTAACAATATTTTCCAAAGGTTCAACTTCAGCAATATCAATAGATTCGCCTTTACGGAAATCCAATAGCTGTCTTAAAGTTACTGGGTGATCCACTTCGGCGTTGATGCCTTTAGCGTATTTTTTGTAACTTTCAGGGTGATTATTACGAACAGCGTTTTGTAAATAATGAATAGTAGTTGGATTAAATAAATGTTGTTCACCACTGCGTGTCCATTGTAAGCGGCCATTAGTTGGTAAGACTGATGGAGAGTCTTCATCAAAAGCGGCTTCATGTCTGGTCATACACTCGCGTGCGATGCCATCAAAACTCAATCCACCTATTCGAGATACGGAACCGGTAAAGCACGCCTCTACTACTTGATCATTAAGCCCAAGAATTTCAAAAATTTGGCTACCGTGATAAGACTGTAAAGTAGAAATACCAATTTTTGAAATAATTTTTAAAAGTTCTTTTTCAACTGCGTATTGATAATTGCCTATCGCTTTATCAATACTATCTACACCTTTAATACTTTGCGACTTGATGCCTTGAGTAATGCTTGCATATGCCATGTACGGATAAATAGCATTTGCCCCATAACCAATAAGGGTTGCGAAGTGATGTGCTTCCCACACATCACCAGTTGCCACGACTAAAGAGGTTTGTAAACGTAAACCCACACGTAACAAGTGTTGATGGATGGCACCAACCGTTAATAAAGATGGTAATGCGGCCGAGTTATGATTAGTACCACGATCGGATAAAATAAGAATATTACAGCCATTACGCACTAGGGCTTCTGCAGAAGCACAAAGATTGTTAATCGCAGCTTGTAAGCGCCCTGCTTGCCCATCTGCTTTAAAGAGTAACTGTAGGGTGCCTACTTTAAACTGAGGTAAGGTATTATTTTGAATCGTGAAATAATTCTCTACAGAAAGCACAGGGCTTTCTAACTCAATAATCTCACAATGTTTCTCATTTGGGCTTAACACGTTTTGAGCCGAACCCAATAACATGTTTAATGACATGACATGTCGTTCACGAATGGAATCAATTGGTGGATTGGTAACTTGAGCAAATAATTGTTTAAAGTAATGCGATAAATGCTGAGGTTTTTGTGACAAAATAGCTAGTGGTGTATCAATTCCCATTGAAAAGACAGGTGGCGTACCTGCTTCGGCCATTGGTTTAATAATGTTGTTTATCGCTTCCCTGTCAATGCCGTGCATTAATTGTTTGGTTTTAAGTGTACGCTTGTCGTATTCGATACTGCCTGTAAGGTCATTGCTAGGAAGTTCATTAATACTGACTTGGTTGTTAGCCAACCATTCACCATAGGGTTTAGCGTTTGCCGTTTCTTGCTTAATTTCTTCGTCATTGATTAAACGGCCTTGTTCTAAATCAGCAACTAATAAGCGACCTGGACGTAAGCGGCCATTATGTTTAATGTTATCCGCTTCAATGTCATAAACGCCTACTTCCGATGACACAATAAGGTAATCGTCATTAGTAATAATATAACGAGCTGGACGTAAGCCATTTCTATCAATGGTAGCCCCAACTAATTTACCATCGGTAAAGCAGATTGCTGCTGGGCCATCCCATGGCTCCATTAAGGCCTGGTGATACTGGTAAAAATCTTTAAGATTTTGTTGCATGCTTTCGTCATACTGCCACGCTTGCGGAACCATCATCATCAAAGCATGCGGTAGGGAATACCCAGCCATCATGAGAAATTCTAAAACGTTATCAAAACTACCTGAGTCTGATAATTCTGTGCCAATAACCGGACAAAGCTTTTCCATTTCTTCAGCTGTAAACACGTCGGATTGTAGAATGGCTTCTTTAGCCTGCCACCAGTGTTTGTTTCCCTGAATAGTATTGATTTCACCATTGTGTGCAATGGTACGGAAAGGCTGAGCGAGTTTCCATTTAGGAATGGTATTGGTAGAAAAACGTGAATGCACAATTGCTATAGCAGACTTAAGTGCTTCGTTTTGTAAGTCAGGATAGTAAGTACGCAATTGATGAGTTGTTAACTGTCCTTTGTAAACAATAGTTTTATAAGAACACGACGGTAAATAAAAAGTATCAATGGCATTAGGCAATAACTGGTGTATGTGATGTATTGCAAATTTACGGAATACATATAAGCGTCGTTCTAAATCGTCAAAGCTTAAACCGTCTTTGGCTTTAATAATAATTTGAAACTGTTTTGGCTCTACTGATAATGCCGTTGCACCAATACCTGAAGGATCGGTTGGAACTTTACGATAAAGCAAAGGCTCAAGCCCTAAGTCTTCCATAAAGTCATTCATTAGAATCTTACAGCGATTAAATAAGGCCTCATCTTTAGGATAAAAAACCGAAGCCACACCGTATGATCCAAATTCAGGTAGCTTGATATGCTTCTTCTGACAGATACCAGCAAAGAAACTATGAGGCATTTGTAAGGAAATACCGGCGCCATCACCCGAGTCCGGCTCACAACCGCATGCGCCACGATGCTGCATACGTTCTAACATAGTTAGAGCGTCATCAACTAGCTTGTGACTTTTTACACCCTTAAATTGAGTAATTAAACCAATACCGCAAGCATCAGATTCTAGTTCAGGTAAATACATGCCCTCTGCATCTTGGTGCTGAGCAGTAATAAACTCATTTTGTGGTTTCTGTAGTTTTTTATTCATAATAATTTCTTGTCATGTCAGTCGAACAATTTTTTTTACTGGGTCAGTTTTGCCTGTCTGAAAGTGTAAATTGACAGAGCAAAAGACATTTAAATTCGTAATCATTACTTTTGAATTGCTTTTTGTATCGCCATGAATTGGGCGGTCAGAAAGTCTGCCAAGGTTAAAACGATGACACATTAAACAAAATCGTAACGGTTGAGGTTAAATCAAGATTTTTCTCATTGATGAAACCGAGTGCTGCAGGCGAACTGGTGTGGTGCTTGAATACGGACTGATATTAGATTTTTCTTCGTTTAGACGTCCATACACTCACTAAACAGTTGTATGAAAAATAGCATAAAGGCACTGTGGGAGCAAGTCTATAAACCGCTTTATAGACATAAAAAAATCACGCTCTTAGTTGCTAATGTAACTAAGAGCGTCGATTAGGTAGCTAAATGTGTCGAAATTGCACACATTTAGCATTGCTAATATCAATCAGAGTAGTAAATGAGTCTAAGTTCGCTCAATATGTAGCTAAAATCCGATTAATCGATATCCTTCAAATTAACTATCTTCAATTTTTTCAGACTCAGGAAAACCTAAAGTTTCTACCATTTTGTTGAACATTGTCATCGACATGACAACAACATCCTCTGCATCGCGACGAGTTACCACCGTAAAATCGGTATCTGAGGCGACACTATCCAGTACAGACTTTAATCTTTGACGTGCTTCGGAGAAATTTACAACTCGCATTCTCATGATGTGGCTCCAATATAAAATTTAGTAAAGTGTACAAGATGTACTGTTATTTGTACATATTAATCTAGATTGCTTAATTTATATGCGCTACACTATAAAGGTTGAAAATGATAATAATTAAAAGGAGCAAATAATGGAACTTGGAAAATTTTCAGTGAGTTTGGCAGTGAAAGACATCATCCTTTCAAAAAGTTTTTATGAGAAATTAGGCTTCAGCCAAATTGGTGGCAACTTAGATATGAAATATCTCATTATGCAAAATGGAACTAACACAATAGGATTATTTGAAGGAATGTTTGATGCCAACATTTTAACCTTTAATCCAGGTTGGGATGATTTTGGTAATCCGCTTGACGAATTTGACGATATTCGTGAGATACAAAAAAATCTTAAGACAAATGGCTTGGATTTACAAAAACAAGCAGATGAATCTACCAGTGGTCCAGCAAGTGCAGTTTTAATTGATCCAGATGGAAATCAAATTCTAATAGATCAACACGTTTAGTTTAATTAACAACCTTTCGGAGTGTAGTATGTTTGTACCACCGGGATTCACTACGGTCACACCCTATCTCATTGTCAAAGATGCTGATGCCTATCTAGCATTTTTAATTAACGCATTTGCTGCAGAAGAAATAGGTACAACACGAAGACCAGATGGAACCATTGCAAATTCACAAATACGGATTGGTAATGCAATGTTGATGCTTGCCCAGTCGGACGACTTTTTAAAAGTCATGCCAGCGGCTTATTATCTGTATGTTGAAGACGCCGATGCTGCAATTGAAAAAGCGGTAGAGTGTGGAGCAATTATAATTATGCCAGTTGATGATATGCCTTATCAGGATAGACAAGGCGGAATAAAAGACCTGCAAGGGAATATTTGGTGGATATCGCAACGTTTAGTTGAAGGGCCTTATACTAACTAAGCTTAGAAAGGCAACCACGAGCATGAATTGCTCCAAGCAATTCTTATGCATTTCTTACATCCATGTATTTTAGGAATTGCCCCTAGCTTTCAAATTAAAAGAGAAAATTATGTCCTGGATTAAAACCATTGCTTATGCTGATGCTAAAGATAAACTCCTAAAACTCTACGACCGAATTAAAGGACCTGATAACAATGTTGACAACATAATGCTTGCTCACAGCCTACGCCCGCATACGATGGAGGGGCATATGGCAATATATAAGTATGTATTACATCATTCGGCGAATACAATTCCAAAATGGTTTCTTGAAGCATTAGGGGTTTACACAAGTATGTGTAATGTTTGTGAATATTGCGTAGAGCATCATTATGTAGGCATGAGTCGCTTAGTAAATGATGAGGCGAGAGCTAAAGGTATACGTAATGCAATGGAACAAGATGACTTGAAAAGTGCTTTCGATGCAAAACAAATCGCGGCTTTTAAATATGCTAGAAAACTTACCTTAAGTCCGCATAATCTAAAAGCAAAAGATATTAAGAATCTACGTGAAGCGGGCTGGGAAGAAGGTGAGATATTAGAAATTAATCAAGTCGTTGCCTACTTTAATTATGCGAATAGAACAGTCTTGGGGTTAGGTGTAAACACTGAGGGAGATATTATAGGTTTGTCGCCAAATGATTCTGACGATCCTGAAAATTGGAATCATAGATGAAAATATCGTACTTTAGAAGTATCGATATTTTCATCCTGTATTCAATTCAGGATCTCCTTCAGTTTTTATCATAGTTTAATGAAAAGAGTGTCATCCTTAATTCAATTTAGGGTTTAGGGTACTTTAGAAGTATCGATATTTTCATCCTGTATTCAATACAGGATCTCCCTCAGTTTTCCCCATTGTTTAATGAAAAGAGTGTCATCTCAGAAGCCTAGTTTCCGGATCACGTAAACTGTCCGGAATGACATAGTGAATGTAGGGAGTAGGTCTCCGTGCCTACCCTAAGCATGGCAAGCACAGGGACTATCCACTACGGTTTTACGAGCGCAGTTTCTTAGAAAATTCCTCATCATCAACCTCAAAATTATCAGGCTTTACTAAGGCACTAAGCTTAAGGTCTTTAAATGGCTTTGAAGTATCGATGAAGGCATTTTCATAGGCTAATTCATCAGAGTAGCCCGGTAATAAAATTCGCCTATCCATCCAAGAAACAATGCCACCATAGTCTAACGATTCTTCAAGTAGGCCAGTCATACAATTATCTAAAATAGAATTATAAAAAGCCGGTTTTACATTTAAAGATTGAGCTCGTCCAAGATAATTAAGTAGTAAGGCTTTGGTATATAACTCTGAGATCTCTAGAGGGTATAGATAAACCCTTTCTTTTCGTATATGTGTGCGTAAACCAATAACGTCTTGCTCAGTCGCTAAAACAAAGGTTTTGGTATAAGTGCCAAACAAGCCACGTAGGGCGTTATAGCCCAGATGTTTTTCTTTTAAGCGAGCTTCAATGGAAACGACCAAATACTTACCATCACTGAATTCAAAACTTAAAAGTACATGCGCTAAACCATTGGGTCCAAAGTGTGAAATGGCATACCAGACTTTTTTCATCTTAGATAAGTAGTAAGTTTCAGCGAAATAATTTTCAGTTTTAATGGATTTATCGGTGTTATATCGAAAGTCACGTACGTTCTGAATGCGGATTTCATCGTCAGCTAACTCGATTTGTGGAAGCTTTGAATATTGGCTTTTCCAAACGGCATCATTAGAAGGCCTACGAAAAAATAAATGAATAACCCAGATTGGAAAAAATAAAAAAATCGATAAAACCAAAAAGGTTATATATTGAAAGAATCGTTGCATAGAATGATTATAGTGCTTTTATAAGCGTATTTTCTTAGAAAAATGAGGGTCTTCTAAAGTAGTACTAGAAGGATTAATAAGTGCATCTTTGCGAGTTTGAACAAAGGAACGATCAGTGTTTATGTATTCTAGTTCGTAGGCCAGTTCATCGGAATTGCCGGGTAATAGAATTCGCTTATCTATCCAAGAGCTTAAGCCTCTAAATTGATGTGACTCAGCTAATAATCCTGTCATGCAGTTATCAATAATAGAATTATAGAATTCAGCTTGGTAATTGAGAACTTGAGCTTTACGCAGAAAATTTAAGAGTAGGGGCTTGGTATAAATTTCTGGAACCTCAAGTTTATATAAGTATAAAGGTTCGCCGCGAACATGGGTGCGAAGACCAATTACATCTTGTTCGGTGGCTAAGACAATGGTTTGCGTATACGCACCAAATAGTCCAGCAATAGGATTGTAGCCTTCCACATCTTTGTTTTGTAAACGAGCCTCAATAGAAACCACTAAGTATTCATCGTTTGCAAATTCAAAACTTAAAAGTACGTGTGCCAGGCCATTGTCGCCAAAGTGGGAGATTCCATACCAAGCTTGTTTAAATTGTGAGAGTTGGTAGGTTTTATTTAAATAGTGGACCTTGGCCACAGTATCGTCTTTGTTCCAACGAAAGTCTCTTAAGTTTTGTATGGAGATGGTGTCTTGGTTTAATTCAACTTGTGGAAGTATTTGAAATTGTTTTTGCCAATCACCAGTATTAGATGGGGTGCGTAGAATGGTAATTATTACTAATAAAATGATAGTGAGTAAAAATAACAGTACCAAGTACTTGCACAATTTAAATAGTTTACGCATGCAGCTATCATACCAATCCTTTTGGCAGTAATATAGAGCTATGTTAAAGCTAGAATATTTGCATGATTAGAAAAGCCTTACAAAGTGACATAACTGAGATACAGCGTATTCGAAAAGCTGTGAATGAGAATAAACTAGGTTCTAGAGAAATTACTGCGAACGATATTCAACATGCAATATTGGTGACGGGCAGAGGCTGGGTAGCTGAAAAAGATAATAAGCTGGTTGGTTTTGCAATTGGGAACACACAAACGGGAAACATCTGGGCTTTATTTGTTGATCCGGTATACGAAAAACAAGGAATCGGAAAAGCTTTATTTAAGACTATGGTGCGTTGGCTTAGTAAACAGCGATTTGAAAGATTGTATTTAAGTACGGAGCCCAATACACGAGCTGAAAAATTTTACACTGCAGCTGGTTGGACAAAGGGAAAGACTTTATCCAATGGTGAAGTGCGTTTTGAGTTGAGATTATGAGTGAGAAAATTTCGCAACTAAAAGGTCTAGGACCCAAGACAGAAAAATACCTAAATAATATTGGTATATTTACTCGCGCCGATCTAGAAGCCGTTGGAGCAGTGCCAGCGTATTTAAAGCTGATTGAATCCGGTCAAACTATTCCGCATCTTAGTTTTTTATATGCATTGGTTGGCGCCTTAGAAGATAGGAGTTGGTTAGATATTGCCAACAATGAAAAAGAAAGACTCTTGTATGAACTGGAAGGTTTAGAAGAATTACGTAAGTTAGAACAATCGGAATAAATGAGGATTACTCTATGAGATCACTACCTATAAAGAATAAAACGACAATAATTAGTACCTTGTTAATCAGCTTTATGGTTTTTGGTCTGTCGTGTAGCAAAGAGCAGGCGCAAACTGCTTTAGATAAAAACCCTATAAATGACGATGTCTCTAAAGAACTGACGGTACAAAATAGCGCTGATAAAAAGCTAAAACTGAAATCTCAAGCAAGCTCTTTGGTCTACTTAGATGCAATCAGTTTGCAAACTAAGTTACAACAAGGAGAACTAAGTGCAGCGCAGGTAACCGAAGAATTCTTGGCACGCATCCAGGCCTATGATGTTGATGGTCCCGCTATAAACTCGATTATCGAAATTAATCCGGATGCCAGTGAAATAGCCAAAAAATTGGATATGACATTTTCAAACACCGGTCCGGTTGGCTTACTGCACGGTATCCCGGTGTTATTAAAAGCAAATATTGACACTAAGGACAGAATGGTAAGTTCTGCGGGCTCTTTAGCATTAGCGAATCATTTTGCAAATGAGGATGCCCCCTTGGTCAAATCTCTACGCGATGCAGGTGCCGTTATTCTGGGTAAAACCAATCTTAGTGAATGGGCAAATTTTCGTTCAAGCAATTCAAGCAGTGGCTGGAGTAGTCTTGGAGGACTGACAAAAAATCCCTATGTTTTAGATAGAAATCCCTGCGGGTCATCCAGTGGTTCGGCAGTTGCCGTTTCTGCTCATTTTGCTCCATTGGCGGTAGGTACAGAAACAGATGGGTCTGTGGTTTGTCCTTCATCGGTTAATGGTGTGGTTGGAATTAAACCCACGCTTGGTCGCATTAGTGCAAAGGGTATTATTCCTATATCAGCAACACAAGATACAGCAGGTCCAATGGCAACCACGGTTGCAGGGGCCGAGTTGCTTTATCAAGTACTGCATGGTTTGGAGTTTGAGCCGCCACTTGATGAAGTAAAGCTAAAAGGCTTAAGAGTGGGTGTGTGGAGAAATTATTTTGGTGCGCAAGATAATCCTGAAGTCAATAAAGTCTTTACGCAAGCGATTCAGTCTTTTCAATCGGCTGGCTCAGACATTGTGGATGACATCTTACTTGAAGGGACCGGCCCTGCAAATACGGCAGAATACGAAGTTCTTTTGTTTGAGTTTAAGGATGGTTTGAATAAGTACTTTGATCAGGCAGGACTTGGCTTTAACTTAGAAAATCTAATTGAATTTAATAATGATAATGCAGATGTTGTAATGCCGTATTTTGCTCAAGAAATATTATTAGCGGCTCAAGAGAAGGGAGACTTACAATCACCTGAATACAAACAAGCCTTACAAGACAGCCATATTGCTATGCAAGAGATTTTAAAAACGGTTTTTGCAGAAAATAAACTTGATGTTCTGATTGCTCCAACTAATCAACCGGCTTGGAAAACAACACTGGGTGACGGTGATTTATTTAAATTAAGCAGTTCGGGTCCCGCAGCAATCAGTGGTTACCCAAATGTAAGCGTGCCAATGGGTAATGTTAATGGTTTGCCAATTGGTTTGAGTTTAATTGGTTTAGAGAATGATGATGAAAAACTAATAGCAATCGCAAAGCAGTTTGAAACCTTAGCACAAGCTAGAATTTTACCTACATTTATCTCAAGCTTAGAATAAGGTTTTACACGCTTGGTTATAGTAAAAGCAAGAAACACTTAGGCCCGTGTTACTAAGTGCAGGAAAAATCATCGTAATTGTAAATGTTCATGTAAGGTTCAGTATATTTTACAAAATTCAATAATAGCAGCATATGTTAAATACCAGACCCTGCTATTATCACTGAGCAAAATAAGCTTCATTATTTTGCTGTTATGCACAAAGAGGGACGAGCGGGAATATCTAAACAGACCGATCTGGCATTACATTCACTATTTACTTTTAGGAGTTACAAATGAGTTTATTAAGTACATTAGCGAAAGCTGCAATCGGAATGGCAGTTGCCAAACAGGTTTCAAAAGTCATAGGCGGTTCAAAAGGCCGTAAGGCAGTACAACAACAAGGTGGCGGTTTGACCGACATCTTAGGTCAACTCACCAAAGGCAAGCAACAAGCGGGCGCTGGTGGCGGAATAGGCGATATTCTAGGACAAGTGCTAGGTGGCGGAGCGGCAAAACAGCAGTCATCAGGTGGTCTTGGCGACCTTCTTGGTCAATTAACCAAAAAACAAGGTGCTTCAGCCGGTGGCTTACAAGATATCTTGGGCCAATTAACGGGTGGCAAACAAGCGCCTTCAATTAATCCAAATGCACAAGCAGGTGGTAATCCGCTAGAAAGTATTTTAGGCGGTATTCTTGGTAAAACCGTTGGTGGTGGAGCAGCTCAGCAACAATCTGGTGGTTTAGGCGGTTTATTAGATGCCTTAACCAAAAGTTCAAGTGCACCAGAACCAGCAGGACATAATGCAGCAAATACTTGTGACGCGGGTGGTTTGGGTGGTTTATTAAATCAAGCAATGAATCGTTTCGGTGAGCCAGAGGTGAAACCAACACCACAGCAAGATCAGGCTGCAGGTTATTTATTAAGTGCCATGATTCAAGCGGCCAAAGCCGATGGTGCGATTGATGAAGCTGAGAAAGAAGCCTTATTCAAAAGCATGGGCGATGACATCTCTCAAGAAGAAGCTAATTTCCTAAACGAACAAATGGTTAGACCTATAGACCCTGAAGGTTTAGCGGCATCTATTCCAGCTAACTTACGTCAACAGGCGTATACCATGTCTTTATTGGTAATTGACTTAGACAGTCAGAAAGAAGCCGAGTATTTACATCGTTTTGCAACGGCATTAAATTTGCCACAAAACTCAGTAAATGCTATTCACCAGCAAATGGGTGAGCCAGCTTTATATGCTTAATATCAATTGATTCATAATTGTTTGAGAAGCCCCACTTGTTGGGGCTTTTTTGTGGGTGTAGGTAAATACAGTACAAATACAAAAAATACCGAAACCCTCGAAAGCACAAAGTGCTTATCGGGGGCCTCATAATAGTTGCACAATAATGAAAAAGAAACCAA
>CALHVH010000120.1 GCA_938039225.1 uncultured Gammaproteobacteria bacterium | reverse complement strand
TCAATATCAACGATTCGGGGATTAAGACCAGCAGATTTAACCGCTTGAGTTCGCGCTTCTACATTTTCAATACGACTGGCCACAAGTTCAACATCAACTAAATCAGGATCCCGCTCCGAAACGCCAATCACCTCAAAGTCGTAACGTACTTCTTCCATTGGAAATGGAATATATTGATCAGCTTGCATCAATACACGTTCTTCAAGCTCTCGATCTGGTAGGTTTCCATCAAGTTGAATAATTTTAGTGATCACAGCATCACCAGCAATCGCCACAGCTACATCGGTCGTTTTGGCGCCCGAACGTTTAACTGCACGTCGTATTGCTTCACCAACGGCGTCAATATCACTAATTGATTTTTCATTTACAGCGTTTGAAGGTAAGCCTTCAGCAGCGTAAGAATCAACCTTGTAATTCTTTCCAGACTTAGAAATTTCGATCAACTTTACCGCCGAAGACGAAATATCCAACCCCAAAACAGATTTTGTTTTAGATTTAAAAAACACCCTTTTTTCCTTTTAGTTCGGTAACTTGTGAGACAAATGTACCACAGAACCTTAATTAGTATGCCCAACTATATAACAAATAAGCTACATTGCAAGCGTAGAGTTCACATTTTTCACACACAGATTAGCTTATAATGCACCCAGCTGCCATCCAATTTGGCTCTTAATTCATCAAATTTAACACCAGAAAGCTCATAAATCTAATGAAAAAACGACTCCTGAAGATATTTCTCGGATTAACCCTTCTTGGAACATTATTAGGCATTCTCGCAGTTGTGGGGATGTATCTATACGTCAAACCAAGTTTGCCTGATGTACAAAGCCTGCGTGAAGTAAAGCTTCAACAGCCCATGAGAGTCCTAACAAGAGATGGAAAACTAATTACTCAATTCGGAGAAAAACGCCGAATTCCAGTAACTTACGACGAAATTCCACTACAAATGATCCATGCCTTTATAGCAGCGGAGGACGATAGATTTTTTGTACACCCGGGAGTAGATTATCGAGGAATACTACGTGCGGTTTGGGTACTCAGCACAACCGGTGAGAAACGCGTTGGTGGCTCAACGATTACGATGCAAGTAGCTAGAGAGTTCTATCTAACACGCAAAAAAGATTATATGCGAAAGGTCAGAGAGATATTCCTAGCCTTAAAAATTGAACAAGAAATGAGCAAAGAAGAGATTATCACCCTCTTTTTAAACAAAACCTTCCTAGGACATCGAGCTTATGGCGTTTCTGCTGCCGCTAGAGTTTACTATGGCAAAGTTCCGCAGGATTTAAACCTCGCAGAAATTGCAACCATTGCAGGAATTCCTCAAGCACCCTCACGCTTAAATCCTGTATCAAATCCCGAAGCTTCAAAAAAACGCCGAGCTTATGTATTGCGTCGCATGCTAGAACAGGACTACATTACCCAAGCAGAACACGATGAAGCCAATCTTGCTCCAATTGAAACCTATGTACATAGCGCTGAAATTGAGGTCGAAGCCCCTTATGTTGCCGAAATGGTACGCAACCAAGCTTTGGAATTATATGGTGATGCCATTTATTCAGATGGTTATCAAATTATCACCAGCCTTGATAGCACTTTACAGAACACAGGCAATATTAGCCTACGTAAGGCATTGCACGATTACGATGAGCGACATGGTTTCAGGCGTCTCGCCGGACAACTTAATTTGCCCAGTGATATTGAAGCAATGTCAGATACTGATTGGCGAAAACTTTTAGCCGATTACCCAGACATTGGCTTTCTCAAAGGCATGTTGGTTTTAAGCATCGAAAACGATATAGCTGAATTAGTAGATATTAATGGTCAACGTCATCAGCTTACCAAGGAGGCTATTACTTGGGCCAAGCCAAAAATTAATCGAGATAGAGTTGGAGAAGAACCAAAACAACTGAGTGATTTAATGAACCCTGGAGCTGTGATTTACGTTCGTGAGGTTTCCAACAAAGAAGGTGAAAAGAGTCTACGTCTTGCACAATCCCCAGAACCTGATGCTGCACTTATTGCTCTAGACCCTAATGATGGCGCGATACTGGCATTAATTGGTGGATATGATTTTGTAAAAAGTAAATTTAATCGTGTAACCCAAGCTCAGCGTCAACCAGGTTCGTCATTCAAACCCTTTGTCTATTCATCAGCCTTAGAACATGGTTTCACACCTGCTAGTATTTTCAATGATGCACCGGTGGTATTTGAAGATAAAGAACTTGAAAGTACTTGGCGTCCACAAAACTCTTCTCAAAAGTTTTATGGCCCAACACGCATGCGTGAAGCGCTGACTAAATCTCGTAATTTAGTCTCTATACGTATCTTGCAAGAAATGGGGATTACCTCAACAGTAAACTATTTAACTCGTTTTGGTTTTCCTGCAGAAAATATAATGAAAGACTTATCTCTGGCCTTAGGCAGTGCCGCAATGAGTCCAATGCAAATGGCTAAAGCTTATGCTATTTTTGCCAATGGAGGCTTCAGAGTCGAGCCATATTTTATTGACTATATCGAAGACTCAAAAGGTGAACGTGTTTTTGAAGCTAAACCTAAAACCGCTTGCCCAAGCTGCCCATTACGCTTTAAAAGCATAGATCCTAAACTTGCCAAACTAAAGAAAAAAGAATCCGAAAAAGTGGTGCGTCGTGTTTTAGATATTTCTGATGACCCTGAAAGTCCTTACGCTACACGGGTTATTACTGCTGAGAATGCCTTTATAGTGCACTCAATGATGCGTGATGTCATTCGCCGTGGCACAGCAACCAAAGCCCAAGTTTTAAAACGAGAAGACATCGCTGGAAAAACAGGTACCACTAATGATCAACGTGATGCCTGGTTTGCAGGTTTTGTACCTTCATTGGTTGCTGTTAGCTGGGTTGGTTTTGATGATATGCAAAAACTTGGGTCTCGTGAGTTTGGTGGTGTAGCCGCCTTACCAATGTGGATAGACTTCATGGACGTTGCTTTAAAACAAATTCCTAAAGCTAGTTATGAAGAACTTCCACCCGGTTTGATCTTGGCAAATATTAACCCAGAAAACGGTTTACTATTAGAGCCTGAGGACCCTAATGGTATGGAAGAAATGTTCTTTAGTGACAACCTTCCAGAAACGCAGGCAGAAAGTAATACGGATATTTTGTTTTTTGATGGCGAAGAAACTGTTGTTCTTGACGAAGATGGCGAAGAGGTTTTACAACAAGAAGAAGAGTCTTTGTTTTAAGAACTGTTTAAATAATTCGATGCAATAAATTATTAGTAGCTTTTAAGACAAAGCTTGTTTTATACTCAGTTAAGTTGAATTCTTTGGGTGAAAAGCAATGGCAAAAAAAGCAACACGCTCACAACAATTAAGAATAAGAGTTGCACAACAAGCCGCTCGTCTGATTGCTGAACACGGAATACGCGATTATCAATTAGCCAAACGTAAAGCGGCTGAACAACTAGGCCTTGATCCCAAACACAGCATGCCTCGCAATGATGAAATTGAGCAGGCTTTACGTGCTTACCAACAGCTTTTTGATGCTGAAAATACCGAAGCTCGTCTAGAAAATTTACGTGCCGCAGCAATAGAATGCATGCAACTATTTACAAATTTCAGCCCTCTACTGACTGGCCGTATCGTGCAAGGCACTGCTACGGCGCATACACCTATTACCTTACATATTTTTTGCGAGAATCCTAGAATTATTGCAACCCTATTAATGGATAGAGACATAGATTTTGATGCGGCAGAAAAACGTCTACGTCTCAACACTGAAACTCAGAATGATTACCCATGTTTTCTGTTTAATTTTAAAGAACATAAGGTTGAGCTATTGGTTTTACCGCATCAACTTCAACGGCAAGCGCCCTTATCAAAAGAAAATGCACGGCCCATGAAGCGCTTAAACCTGTCTCACCTCTTAGCACAAACTGCGTAAACTCTTGCTAAATTACTGATTTCCGTCCAGCATAATTTTACCTAAGGATGAAAGAGGGAGTTTGCTCAAATAGCTTACGGTTGGTCGTTTTAGCATGATTTGCATATTGTCAGTAGAGTTTTCCTTTACCCAAAAAACCTGCCAACGCTCTTTTCCCAATGTATTAAGCTCATCTTCTAGTTCAGTTGCACTTAAGCCAGAAAGCTCAATAACTTTATATTCCCAATCTCCAATATTTTTTAAATCTTCTGAAGCCCAATCTAATGCCGCACTCGGTTTAGCCTGACGTAATTCTTCGTATTTTTTTTGCAATTCAGCCATCGCTGATTCGAGTTTAGATACGTCTTGTGACT
>CALHVH010000119.1 GCA_938039225.1 uncultured Gammaproteobacteria bacterium | reverse complement strand
TATTTCGGCATAATAAGGAATCTCATTACTCTTACTTTTCGAGTAATCAGGTTTTGAAAACCAAAAGCCATCCTCTAGCGCAATTGCAAATTCAGTAGCGTATTTTTGAACAATACCTAAAGTATAAGGACTGGCTAGCGAGACCTTAGAAAATTGATTTCCTAATTCGTGTTGTTCTATTGCTTGTAGAAGTGTATTTTCTGGCATTAGATTTATTGTAGCCTATTCACAAATAAAAAAGCCTCGAAAAACGAGGCCTGGATATGAAATTTGAATACTCTACTGTTCAGCAAAAATTAATTGATTATTTTTTCTGGTCAGTCTGTTCTGAATTGGTGCATTTAAAGCCTCTAAAAAGCCTAATTCACTGACCTGAGTTTGAATTTTTTGCTTTTCTTCACTACTTAAACTCTGATAATAATCAACTGGTCTTTGCCACATCCACATCAAATAAGGAAATATTTTTCGTAAACCACTCACACCTTCAATGCTAAAGCTATGCTCTCCGATATATCTAGGAATACTAATATTTGGATTTTTATTTCTCCATACTGCAAGCTGTTTATTGGTATCCAAAATCACTGGCACATGTTCTTTTAACATGCGGCGTAAAACAGGTAACAAGGTTTTTGGGATTTCATCTCTCTCCCAAGCATTGTTTGGTAAATCAGACGTCATATTCATCCGTTCAACCCAAGCGGCCACAGCAGGGGCATCACGTTTCATCATTTTGCCTGGATATGGGTCAGAATACAGATGAGCAAAAAATGGACCCATGAAGCTGAAATCGGCAATACTGGGATGATTACCTAGCAAATAATCATGCTGAGAAAAATGGGTTTGCAATTCACTCAAGAGTTCTTGATAAGATTTTTCAACAGCTTCACGATTGTATTCTTGTACACCCAATAAAGACACAGCACCTTGAAACCTAGCGGCTACTTTACGACCCAAAAATCGTTGTAAAAATTTTGGCCAACGAGGTTTTAGCATACCGCCAAATTTTTGTGTAATGAATTGATAATTATCTTCTTCAAAATACCAACGATAATGCATGGCGGGAATCAATAACCACTCATCAGCATAAACTTCTAGCAACAAAGCAATAAGCTTTTGCATAGGTGTTGTTGGCAGCATTGGGTTTTGCGGAAAGCGTTTTTCTAGTTCATCTATAATTACCGACGTATCTTGAAAAACTTCATCCTCAGGCGTTTGTACAACAGGAATATATTGCACCCCTGTTCTAGGTACTATGAATTTTTTGTAGACCTTTAAGGTAGATAAGACTTCCTCATAAGGGATACCTTTTTTAATTAAATATGAACGAACTTTTCCTGAATACAGAGAGAAATCTGCACCGTACATTTTATATTTATTTTGCATTGATTTTGTTCCCACTTATCATTCAGCTTCAATTGGATTATGTTTATCCAAAAAGTCGGAAATCTTTTTCAATAATTCCAAACGTGTTTCACTGCCAGAAAGCCAGTGATCTTCACCTTTAAGAGTGATCAACTCAGCTTCTTTTCCGGCCCTTTTCATCGCTTTTAACATTCGTTGACTTTGAACTATAGGAACAACCGTATCATCTCTGCCGTGTAACATTAATAACGGAGCCTTAAAATTCGCCGCCGAATTCACTGGAGAAATATGCTTTAACTTTTCTCTTTCAGATTTAGAATTTCCAATAATTTTATTCCAATAACTCACAACCCAATGATTTTTACCATAGTCACGAGCTTCTTGACGTAACATTAATGGCAGATCAGCAACACCTGCAACCGACACAACACATTTGTATAAGTCTGGCGTAAAGGCCCCACCTGCTAGAGCGGAATAACCACCATAGGATGCTCCCATAATGCATACTTTTTCAGGATTTGCATAACCCGCTTTCACCATTGCTGACACCCCATCTGAAACATCATCTTGCATTTCCTTGCCCCACTTCCCATAGCCTGCTTGAGTAAACTCTGTTCCAAACCCACTTGAGCCTCTAAAATTTGGCTGCAAAACTAAATACCCTTTCCGAGCCAAGAATTGAGCCCACCAATCAAAGCTAATGCCATCATATGACTCAGGACCACCATGTGGCATAACTATCAGTGCCTCGTTTTTAGGCTTTTCCACGCCCACTGGACTGGTTAGTATTGCGGTAATCGGTAAACCATCTCTGGCCCTATATTTAATGGGTTTTACTTTAGCAATTTCATTGACACTAACTTGTGGATAACCTGAACCTATTATCTGTAATTTCCGAGTCTCGGTATTAAAAATAATATAATTTGATGCAGCCTCATTACCACTTATTTTCAAAATAATAATGCGTCTATCTGCAGTCATCGATAACGGGTACACCGCACTACTCGGAAACACATCTTGAATAGCAGCAATATTATTTTGCAAATTATCGTCTAGATACTCGTAGTTAGGTAATAAACCACTATAAAGAATACCGGTAATTTTTCTATGCGCCTTACTTCTTAAAATTGAGTCAATATCGGTGTTTTCCCTTTCATATAATGGCTCTGAGATTGTTCCATCTTGCAGTGCCATTGAATAGATAGCATCGTAATTCTCATTAGTAGACTCAAAAATTAGTGCATTACTATTCTCACTAACGGCAACTATGCTTATTTGAGGAATATCAGTTTGTTTACTGTAAATATTTTTCCATTTACCATCGATTTGAGAATACACCTCATGCAATTGTTTACGTTCGTTATATTGCTCTCTGGCAAGTATATTACCGTCCTTATCTACAAACCAATCAATCACATGGCCATTACCTCGTGCAAGCCGTCTTGCGCTTAAGGTATTTAAATCTACTTTAAATAGGCTATTAGTTGGTTCGTTAGAGCCAACGTACGCTGGCATATAAACTTCTTGTTTATCAATATTTACACCGACTATACGACCCAAACCGCCTTGCGCTAAATACAAGTCCTTAACTCGCTTGGAGAGAAGCGTCATTTTTTTAGTTTTTAAGTTATAAACTATAGAAGAATTTTGTTCCCAATTACCTCGTACTCTAAACGAACTCATTTTTCTTGACGCCGAAAGAATGACATGTTCATTGGTTGCGAAATAGATCGAACGCGCTTTTAAGTCACCAGCGTTTGCACCACCAACCATTTTATTTTGTGCAATGTCTACAATAACAAATACCGTACCTTTAGCGGTTTCCTTGATAAAGGCATAGTGCTTGCCATCGGGAGAAATGGAGACAGATTTTATATCCGGCAGTAATCCATAATCTTCAACCTTAAAATCATCAGCCAATGTGGCAGAAACTACAAAAACACATACAACGATAAAAAACGACGATAAAAATTTCACATTTTGTCCTTTTCTAAACTAGAAAATAAAAACCGTAAAGGTACATCTAAACGGTTTGACCAAGACTGTTCGCTATGGTCATCACCAGGAAAGAATCTAGTTTGCCATAAATTTTCAGGATAATCTTGATTTAAAAATATGGAATCTACATGTTTCTGTAATGGCGGATACAGTTCGTCTAGAGTTTGATCCCCATAATCAAAATAGACTTTATGCCCATTTAATTTAGAAAGGTTGTTTTCAATATAGTTAAAAAACTCTGCGGTTCCAGGGTTTTCTGGTTCCAACATACCTGGCCAATGAGTAGATAAACAAGCAGCACCTGCAAATACTTCAGGGTATTCCATTAAAGCATACCAAGAGATTAAGCCACCCATGCTAGAGCCTGCTATAAAACGACTCTCTTGGCTATTATAGACTGAGAAATTTTTCTCTATGTACGGGATAAGTTCTTGCACTAAAAACTTCAAGTAATTATCTGAAGACACCTTGCCACCAAACAAAAAAGTATTTTCATCGCGCTGATAAGAATAGAACTCTTCTTGAACTTTTTTAGGGATAGCTTCAAAGGGTTTTTGCGGCCAATACTCATTATGGCGATTTACACCACCATTCCAAATGCCAACCACAATAAATGGAGAAATTTCTCCGTTAGCAATTAGTTTTGAGACTGTTTCGTCCACTCTCCATTCTTGCTTATTCCATGTGGTGTTTGCATCAAAAAGCATTTGCCCATCGTGCATGTATAAAGTTTTATATTTCTTAGATGATGAATAGTCTTCTGGCAGCCACACATCAATATTTCTACTACCTATATAATCCGATTTAAGATCAGAAATACGTACAAGAGTACCACTGGATACTTGAGCTATTGCATCAGCAGCCGATGGTAAATTCTCTTCTGTGACCTGCATAGTACAAGAAAAATTCACCATCAGTAATAAAAACAGAAACCATCTAGTTAGATTCATGAAAACTTCCCATTATAAATAGGCAAACCAATCCTTATTATAAACAGAAATCGGATTTTTCATTAGTATAAATATCTAACTCTAGAGGGATTGTACAGCCGGTATACTCTGGACCCCAGTTCATGACAAGATAAATTTTTACAACCCTTTACAGTAGATAAAATTTATTATTGTTTACATGCGTCATTTCGCAATGAATCAAATAAAACTACATTTTCTTTGTTAAATGTCGAATTAATAAATTTACTATCGTTCAACTCAGCACAAATCCTTTCGGCCGTTGGAACAATTGAAGCGGCACACTTTGTTATGAGAGTATTCAAATCTCCTAGAGACTTGTCTTTACTTTCTTTTGTGTCCAATTCTTCCAAAAAATAGTCATACATAGGCCGAGGCTTATTCTGATTACCGTAGAAGTAACCTTGAGAAAGTAAAGACTTCACTTTTCCACAGGTATTAAAATCATCCAGTGTAACTTTTTTACAAGTATTAGACTGATCATATTCAACCACTCCATTATCCGCATATACATCGCCAAATTTCACTATGTAATCGTACATTGCAAAACGTATATGTTGCGGGTTCGAAAATTGATTATAGCCAAAGGGAAACAAACCTATTTTATTTGAATTACCTAGTTCTTTTAAAAAAACATTATTGTCCAATAAAATTTTCTGTGGCCGTACTACCTCGTGTTGAGTATCTGAACTCTCTCCAGGGTCTGTTAGATCAACAATTTGTGCTTCATCCGTTAATTTACAAACATAGCCCATATGATCTGCATCATAATAATAGCCAATTGCCTTCTCCAGGGGGCCTAAGTAAACTGCTGGTCCGTATGAAATATTTGATGGTTTCCCTGGCTTTTTCGCTCTAGTAAATCCCAACAATCTACCTTGCAACTCTCTGAGTCTAATTCTAGTTGCTGGCTCTATGTCATTTTCAGGATCGCCTTGAATTTCTGATTTTACATCTACAATTAGCTTATCAATAGTAAACGGCAGGTCTTCAAGAAAACCAGGATAAGTTTTATCTAACGCTAGTGCCCATAAACCTGCAAGAGCTTGTGGACATTTATCTTTTGTCAGCTTGGTGTCGATTTTATTATTTCGTAAAAGCGGCTTTAAGTTAACTCGGGGAGGAGAATTTGCTTCTGGGTTTGAAATACGGTACCACTTATTTTGCAAATCAATTAAAAAGTATGGATCATTAGAAAGTTGTTGCAACTTTCTCACAGACGTTACTCCTATAGTTGCTTTTAATTGATTTATAAAACTTGCTCGGTGCTCAATATTTTCAGAAATAGCGATTAGTAAACTTCTAGCCTTTATTCCAGAATATGCATCTTGCTGAGGCACATTAAATTGTGCAAACTCAGTGTAGCCTCCACCATTAAATAAGCGTTCAAATTTATCTTTATGCCCGAACGTATAAAGGTATTGTTCTGAAGGCTTCTGGACACGTAAACAACTTTCAAAAAATTCACGTATACCTTGATCACTATCCCATTGCGAGTGACTTGCATCACAATTAGCATGTAACGGAGCAGGAACTAAAAAAATCAAAAATAACAAAATGTACTTTCGCATTTTTACTCACCTTCTTGAGCTTCCAAAACTACTTTCGGATTAGGATTAACCCACAGCACATCATCCCTACCCATTTCCATTACGGCTACACCGGCTGGGACAAATTTTAATTTTTCTTGTGAGACAAGAGGGAAGTATTTTTCGAATAACTCAGGTTGATATTTTTTATTAACCGATATTAACCCCATTTTCTGTGCCCAAGAATCAATTTCTTTATTAGATAAACAAGCCGTATCATTCGATGATGCTTGGCACTGACGTTTAGCAAAACTACCAAACTGATAATCGACTACGTCATTAAA
>CALHVH010000118.1 GCA_938039225.1 uncultured Gammaproteobacteria bacterium | reverse complement strand
GCACTTGACCCCTTGCCAGTGGACAACGCCTTTCCGCATACGGTAGAAATTGAAGGCAAAGAAATTTCGCTTAAGTTTGGCATGCGTGATGACTACTATATGTATCAACACGCTTTTAAATTTGATGGTGATGACAATATTAAAATTGGCAAGGTAGCTTTACCGGAAGCCAAAAGTAAATACGATGAGTTTATTGGCGATACCTTTGTGTATGACCAAGATCTAGAAATACGTATTCCGTTTAGCATCAAAAACCGCAGTGCCAAAAATATTGTGTTTACTTACAGCTTTCAAGGCTGTTTAACCGATGGAATTTGTTACCCACCTACAACTCGTAATGCCGTGCTTAATCCTAAAGGTGGTATTAACTATGTAGGCACACCCATTCCTGAAGAAGAACGCAATACCGCTTCTTTGATTGATGAAGCCTTTGCAAGTGCTCCACAAAGTTATAAAGATAAAAGCGCTGCCGTTGTAAACTCTCAAATAGATCAGCTTGATAATGAACCACAACAAAGCGAATCCGAAACCGCTAGTTTTATTGATATATTTGGTGGTGATTCTATCGATGGTGGCGAAGACGATATTCTTCCTGTTGACCAAGCCTTTCAACTGTCTATGGATGTCAACGACAATGGTTATCTACAAGCCAATTGGTATTCAGAAGAAACTTATTATTTGTATAAAGATAAGTTGAGCTTCACAAGTGATAATCCAAACATACAATTAGGCACACCAATATTCCCAGACGCCAAAATGAAAGACGATGAAATTTTTGGCCTTACTCCGGTGTATTTTGGAATGGCGAATATACTGATTCCGATTACAGAACGCCCTGCCAATGCCACAAGCTTTACTTTAGTTGCTGATTATCAAGGCTGTAAAGAAAACAGTATCTGTTACCCGCCTTCAACGACCTCACTTAAGATTAATTTACCCGCTGGCAGTGCGGCCAACCCTGATGAAGTAGCGAATATAGTAAGTAGTCCTCAAAACTCAGCTCAACTTAGCGTATCTGAACATGATGGGCTGGCGAGTAAAATTTTAGGTGGAAGTCTATGGATTACCATTGCCAGCTTTTTTGTGTTTGGTCTTGCTCTGACCTTTACGCCGTGCGTACTACCAATGGTTCCTATTCTCTCAGGCATTATCACTGGAGCGGGTAGTGATGATAAACAAGTCTCGACTCGTAAGGCACTGAACTTATCGGTCATCTATGTATTAGCCATGGCCTTGGTATTTACGCTTGCTGGTGTAGCCACTGCTTTGCTTGGACAAAACATGCAGGCGGCCTTCCAACACCCAGTGATTATTATTTTGTTCAGCTTGTTGTTTGTGGTTTTTGCCTTATCAATGTTTGGCTTATTTACTTTAGAAATGCCAGCCTCCATACAAAACAAACTCTCGCAAATCAGCAACAAACAAGAAAGTGGCAGCTATGTTGGTGCAGCAATCATGGGCGTTTTATCGGCCTTAATTGTAGGACCCTGTGTAACACCACCACTTTCAGCGGCTTTAATTGTGATTGCTGATCACGGCGATGTATTCCGTGGTGGACTGGCTCTGTTCTCGCTCGCCATAGGCATGGGAGTACCTTTAGTAATATTTGGTACCTCAATGGGCAAACTCTTACCTAAGGCTGGCGGCTGGATGGATCACGTGAAAAACTTCTTTGGCTTACTGATGTTAGGTTTAGCCATTTGGATGTTGGCACGCATTATTCCTGACCATATCACTTTATTCCTGTGGGGTTTATTAGCCGTATTGACCGCCGTATTTGCCGGTGCATTTAAAGCCTTGCCTAATGATAGCTCTTTAATGTCACAACTGTTTAAAGGCCTAGGCTTTATTGCCATGTTGTATGCGGCACTCTTATTTATTGGTGGCATGACCGGTGCCAAAGACCCTCTCAAACCGCTAAGCAATTTCTCCAGTAGCTCGGTTGAGCATAGAGAAATTCAGTTTAAGCGAATTAAGTCGGTTGCCGATTTAGAGCGTGAAGTAAGCATTGCCTCTGCAAATAATCAAAAAGTCTTTTTAGACTTTTACGCCGATTGGTGCGTTGCCTGTAAGGAAATGGAAAAGTACACGTTGAACGAAATTGAAGTGCTGGATGAGTTTGCTGATTGGGTTTTACTACAAGCCGACGTCACCCCCAATGACGACGTTGATAAAAACTTAATGCAAACACTCAAAGTTCCTGGACCACCTGCCATGTTATTTTACGATACCAGTGGCCAAGAAGTTCGTGCAATGCGTTTATATGGCTTTAAAAAACCTCAAGAATTTTTAAGTCATATAAAACGCCTGCCTTAATAAAAATTTCAGAACGAGCAAACAATGATTTCCTTTAAAGAAATGCTTATAGTTTTATGCATGATGATTGCTGCAGGTTTAGCAGGCTTTGCCACTTATAAATATATTATTGCTCCACAAAACGACATCACTTATAGCCAACTGGACCCTCTCCCAAATACGGCAAACTCTGAAGCAAGCACTCAACAAGGTGATGACGCTCGCACACTTGATTTAGCCTCGTTAGTAATCAAAGACATTGACGCTAAACCAGTCGGCTTGGATACATGGTCGGGTAAAATATTAGCCATCAACTTTTGGGCAACCTGGTGCCCACCTTGTCGCAAAGAAATTCCTTTATTGATTGAGTCCCAAGAAAAATTTGCTGAACAAAATGTGCAGTTTCTGGGTATTGCCATGGACGATGCTAAGGCCGTAAAAAAATACATGGACAGCACCGATTTTAATTACCCAATTCTTATTAGCGATTTAAATGAAACCATACGCATTGGGCAAGCGGTGAATTACAACTTTATAGCCTTACCATTTACCGTTTTCATTTCGGCCGATGGTACCCAAACCAAAGCCCATACTGGCGAGTTGAATAAGGACCAGATCGAAGAAATCTTAAATAGCTTTCTATAGACTCTCGCTTGCATGAGCTTGGCTTGACATAATAATG
Source organism: uncultured Gammaproteobacteria bacterium (assembly GCA_938039225.1). Classification (GTDB taxonomy): domain Bacteria; phylum Pseudomonadota; class Gammaproteobacteria; order Steroidobacterales; family JABDMI01; genus JABDMI01. Next base: position 3,497 of record CALHVH010000118.1, on the reverse strand, counting down.
CTGCAGTGCACAGTCAAAATTCAAAATATTGCTAGATTTTGTGGCGAAAATCGGTAAACTTGCAGCCTTCCTCGTCAAAATGACGAAAATGGTAAAAAAACTGCAATGGCACAGATACTACTCCTGAATGGACCAAATCTTAATCGCTTAGGCACTCGTGAACCTGAAATCTATGGTGCTGAGACTTTGGCCGAACTTGAGCAAGATATGCAAAAACGTGCTGCTGAGTTAGGTCATGATTTAGATTGTTTTCAATCGAATGCTGAGCACGAAATTATTGAAAAGCTGCATGCCTGCCATAAGCGAGTTGATTTCATCCTATTTAATCCGGCGGCCTTCACTCACAGCAGTGTTGCCATCCGAGATGCCATTGCCAGTGTAGACATTCCATTTTATGAAATTCATATTTCTAATGTATATGCACGTGAGCCGTTTCGTCATCATTCCTATTTTTCAGATCAAGCCGAAGGTGTAATTACCGGCTTTGGGTTAATGGGCTACGGCTTTGCACTAGTAGCAGCCGACCGATTCCTAACTAATCAATAAATAATAAAAAAATAATTAATCAGGCGTAAGCCTTGGAGTTAATAATGGATATACGTAAAGTAAAAAAATTAATCGAGTTGCTTGAGGAATCACAACTTGCTGAATTAGAAATTCATGAAGGTGAAGAGTCAGTTCGCTTAGCCCGTTACAGTCAAAGTGCACCGGTCGTACAACAAGCGGCTCCAGCTCCTACTGCTGTTGCTGCTCCAGCTGCAGCCGCTGCACCTCCAGCAGCCGCGCCTGCAGCCGCTACTCCAAGCAGTGGACACGATGTGCTATCTCCAATGGTTGGTACCTTTTATAGAGCCTCTTCTCCGGATGCGGCACCGTTCATCGATATTGGCACTCAAGTCAATGTAGGCGATACCATATGCATTATTGAAGCCATGAAAATGATGAACCAAATTGAAGCAGACAAGGCCGGCCGTATTAAAGCCATACATGTTAGCAATGGCGAAGCCGTTGAATTTGACCAAGCCTTAGTTACTATCGAGTGATATCTCTTTAAGAAGTCTTAAACTATTTATATAATTTGTATAGATAGTCTTTACGCTCGTTTTATTCAATAAATAAACATAGGAACGCATAAAGCTTATGCCAGTACGCTCCAAAATTGCAAAAGTCCTTATCGCTAATCGAGGCGAAATTGCTCTACGTATCTTACGTGCGTGTAGAGAACAAGGCATTAAAACCGTCGCCGTGCATTCCACTGCCGACGCCAATCAAAAACACGTTTTATTAGCGGATGAATCAGTGTGCATAGGCCCTGCCTCAGCCACCGATAGTTATTTAAACATGGCAGCTATTATCAGTGCAGCGGAAGTAACCGATGCTGTAGCCATACACCCTGGTTACGGATTCTTAGCTGAAAACGCTGACTTTGCCGAAAGCGTTGAAGACAGTGGCTATGTATTTATTGGACCGCGCGCAGAAACCATTCGTTTAATGGGCGATAAAGTTTCGGCTAAAAAAGCCATGCTTGAAGCCGGTGTGCCTTGCGTACCCGGTTCTGGCGGAGCCTTAGGCGATGATGCTGAAACCAATTTGAAACTGGCCAAAAAAATTGGCTACCCAGTCATCATCAAAGCGTCTGGCGGGGGCGGCGGTCGTGGTATGCGTGTTGTTAATACAGAAGCCACACTCATTAGCTCTATCGCATTAACCAAAGCTGAAGCTGGAGCCGCGTTTAATAATGACGTGGTCTATATGGAAAAATATTTAGAAACTCCACGACATGTTGAGATTCAAATTTTGGCCGACGAACACGGTAATGCGATTCACCTTGGTGAACGTGATTGCTCAATGCAGCGTCGACATCAAAAAGTTATTGAAGAAGCGCCAGCGCCAGGAATCACCGATGAACAACGTGCACGTATTGGTAAATTATGTACCGATGCCTGTAAAAACATTGGTTACCGTGGTGCAGGTACGTTTGAATTTTTATTTGAAAAAGGCGAGTTCTATTTCATCGAAATGAATACTCGGATTCAAGTAGAGCATCCCGTATCCGAGATGGTTACTGGGATAGACATTATTCAACAGCAATTACGTATAGCCGCTGGACATCCATTAGAAATTACTCAAGACGATGTTAAAATTACCGGTCATTCTATTGAATGTCGTATAAACGCCGAAGACCCTGATACTTTTGCTCCAAGTCCCGGTCAAATTTCAGTATGGCACCCAGCAGGTGGGCCTGGCGTGCGCGTTGATTCGCAAGTGTACAGTGGATATAAAGTCCCTCCCTTTTATGACTCCATGATTGGTAAAGTGATTGTGCATGGTCCAAACCGTAGTTCGGCTATTCAGAAAATGCGAACCGCGTTAAGTGAAATGGTTATTGAAGGAATCAAAACCAATATACCCTTGCAGAGAAGATTATTAGACGATATTGGTTTTCAAAATGGCGGCATGGATATTCACTATCTAGAAAAACGCTTAAAACAACATCTAAAAAATAAAGCCTAAACCACTTTTTAATTCACAGACAGGCATTAAACTACGCTCATGGCTTGGAAATCACTTACCTTAACTCTGCTCAGCTCGCTTGATGCCGAGAAAGTTGAACAACATCTATTGGATTTAGATGCGGTAGCTGTGAGCTATACCGATGCCGGTGATGAACCCATATTAGAACCGGCTTTAAACACCACACCACTGTGGTCTAAAACCAATCTTAATGCACTTTTTGAACAGCACACCTATTTAGAAGATATCAAAATGTCTTTACGAGATACTTTTGGTGACGATGTATTCAAAATAGTTGAAGAAAAAGTACTGGAAGATAAGGCCTGGGAACGTGAGTGGTTAACACATTTTAAGCCCTTGAAATTTGGTGAACGCTTATGGATTTGCCCTGACAGCATGGACATTCCAGTCCACGAGCAAAGCGTTAAGAATGTCATAGTGGATATGGACCCTGGTATGGCCTTTGGCACCGGCACACATGAAACTACTGCATTATGCTTGGAGTGGTTAGATGCAGCCAATCTGCGTAAAAAAGATATTTTAGATTATGGCTCTGGCTCAGGAATTTTAGCCATTGCCGCTTTAAAACTGGGTGCCAAACAGGCCACCTGTTTAGATATAGATATTCAAGCCATTGAGGCCAGCCTAGCCAATGCCCAACGCAATAATGTCGAACAAAACCTCAAGGCTTACTTACCTGATGATACCGATTGGTCAAAAGACGAAACCTTTGACATCATCTTAGCTAATATTCTGGCTATTCCTCTTATTGCGATTGTGCAAGACATTCGTCGACGCTTACGTCGAGGCGGACTTATTGTCTTGTCTGGGATTCTTGCTAATCAAGCGGATAAAGTTTTATCCGTTTATAAAAATTATTTCAATATGGATGCCGTTGTTCAAAAAGGTGACTGGGTTCGTTTATCAGGTCGCTTAAAAACACCGTCTGAAATGTTGGGCGATGAAGAATGCGTCACCATTTG
>CALHVH010000117.1 GCA_938039225.1 uncultured Gammaproteobacteria bacterium | reverse complement strand
TTTTTTTATTTAGACATTTAGAATAACCAGCTCCTGATCACCCTTTGCTTTCTCGAAACGCAGATCCAACCACGCTGGCAAGTTTACCCAATAATCATTGAGTTTTTTATCCAGCCTTTTATATTTTGGCTCAAAGCTTTTTACTAAACTCCAAAACGCTCTAGAATGATTTAATTCTTGTAAATGACAGAGCTCATGAATTAAGACATAACGAACATAGTCTTCGCTTAGAAAGAGTAAACAGTAATTTAAATTAATAGACCCATTCGGTGAGCAACTACCCCAACGAGTTTTTTGACCTCTAAAAGTTAGCTTGCGATATTTTAATAATGTTTCTTCGCTTAAACTTTGCATTAAAGGTGTTATAAAATCTTCAGCTTTTTTCTTTAACCATTTTGCAATTAACTTTACGCATTCAGTATCAGATTTTTCAGAGGGTAGCTCAATCCAATCTTCATGTTCAATGAGTTTTTTTGCTGAAGGCTTATACACCACTCGCCAAACTTTGTTTAAAAAAACCAGACTTATAGTATCAGGACGAGTTGATCTATCTTTAAACTGAGATTTTTCAGAGAGTTTGATTTTATTTTTTTCAATCCAAGACTTATGCTCATGAATAAAAGTCTGAATTCGCTTTTGCGATGCTCTGTGAGGAGCGACAATTTCAACTTTACCAGAGTTATGTAAATAAATTGATAAACGCTTAGCACGCTTACTAAGACGAATGGTATAACTCGTCTCAGTTGTGCTTGGAAACTCTAAGGCTAATTGGTTTTGCAATTATTCTTCTCGGAAAATTCAACGTCAAATTAATACTGTCATTGCGAGAGTTCGTAGAAATCGTGGCAATCTCTTTAATTGAACAGATTCCCACCTTCGTGGGAATGACAGTTTTTTAAATTAGATCATTCTTAAATTACAGCTGCTAAACGAGTTGCTTGATTTATGGCACGTTTCGCATCTAACTCAGCTGCCACATCGGAACCTCCCACTAAATGTACTTTCATACCAGCGGCTTCTAAAGGTTCTTGTAAATCACGTAGCGGAACTTGCCCAGCACAAATCACAATATTATCCACATCAAGGACTCGAGCTTCACCTGCAACAGTAATATGCAAACCTTGATCATCAATTTTGTCGTATTGAACACCAGGTATCATATTCACCTCACGGGCTTTAAGCGATAAACGGTGAATCCAACCTGTAGTTTTACCTAAGCCTTTGCCTACTTTACTAACTTTACGTTGCAGTAAATAAATTTCTCTTGGGTTTTCTGGAATGTGTTGATGCTTTTTCAAACCGCCACGATTTGTAAGGCTCATATCTACACCCCACTCATCCATAAATAACTCTGTATCAAGAGCAGGAGAAGTTCCGGTATGACTGAGATACTCTGCAATATCAAATCCAATACCACCGGCACCTATCAAAGCAACTTTTTTACCCACTTCTTTTTTATCACGTAAGACCTCGATATAAGACAATACTTTTGGATGATCGATACCGTTGATATTTAACTCCCGTGGAGACACACCGGTAGCAATAATGACTTCATCATAGTTTTGCTTAATTAAATCATCGGCCGAAACTCGGGTATTTAAATTAACATTAACCTTGCAAAGCTCAAGTTGCTTATCGAAGTAACGTAAAGTTTCATAAAATTCTTCTTTACCAGGAACAAGCTTAGCCATATTAAACTGACCACCAATCTCAGAAGCTCCATCAAATAAATCAACACTATGACCTCGCTTGGCTAAGTTTGTAGATGCAGCCAAGCCAGCAGGACCAGCACCTACAACAGCAATACGCTTGGATTTTTCTGCAACTGTGATATTAAGCTCAGTTTCATGACAAGCACGTGGATTAACCAAACAACTGGCAATTTTCTTTTGGAAGGTATGATCTAAACACGCTTGGTTACAGGCAATACAAGTATTAATTTCATCTGCACGATTATCTTTAGCTTTAGACATAAAAGCTTCATCAGCTAAAAATGGTCTGGCCATAGAGACCATATCGGCGGCACCACTGGCTAAAATATCTTCTGCAATTTGTGGAGCATTAATTCGATTCGTAGTAACTAATGGAATGTTTACATGTTCTTTCATTCGCTTAGTCACAAAGGAAAAGCCACCACGAGGTACCATCGTACCAATCGTCGGTATACGCGCTTCATGCCAACCGATGCCCGTATTTATTATGGTTGCGCCTGCAGCTTCGATAGCTTTTGCTAGCGTTACAATTTCTTCCCAAGTTTGGCCTTCTTTAACCAAATCCAACATTGATAGTCGGTAAATAAGAATAAAGTCAGGACCAACTTTTTCACGCGTACGGCGTACAATTTCAACTGGCAGCCGCATACGGTTTTCAAATGAGCCACCCCATTCATCCTGACGGTTATTGGTATGAGTCACTAAAAACTGGTTAATAAAATAACCTTCCGACCCCATAATCTCTACACCATCATAACCAGCATCACGGGCAAGAGCAGCTGAGTTTACATAGGCATCAATTTGTTTATAAACACCTTTGGTAGAAAGCGCCTTTGGTTTAAACGGTGTGATTGGCGATTGAATATTAGAAGCCGATACATTAAACGGTGAATAACCATATCGACCTGCATGCAATATCTGCATACAAATTTTACCACCCTCATCGTGAACGGCATTTGTAATGAGCTTATGTCTACCCACTTCTAGACGTGAAGAGAGTTTCCCACCCATTGGACTTAACCAGCCACGGATATTGGGTGCAAAGCCACCAGTAACGATTAATCCAACATCGTTTTTTGCTCTTTCTGCAAAGTAAGCTGCCAAGCGAGGAAAATCTTTACGGCTGTCTTCTAGCCCAGTATGCATTGAACCCATCAGCGAACGATTTCGTAATGTAGTAAAGCCCAAATCTAAAGGTTGAAATAAGTGTGGATAAGCCTGCGTCATATATGGTCTTCTTTACTTTTATGTTTTTAATAGGGAATGTAAATTATTCTTCTTCATCATTTAATGGCGAAGAACCGTTTGGCCACTCGGAAAGCGGAAAAGGCTTTTCATCAGAATTGAAACTGGCGAACTGAATAATTTGAGCAAGATATATACTCATACTTTTGCCAAATTTTTGTAATTCTGGATTTGGCTCGCCAGTTAAAAGTCTTAAAATAAAATGCAGAATAACCATTCCTAACAAAATCCATACGGAAAGAAAGAATGCCACACCGTATAAAAGTAAATGGAGTAAATGAATCCAAATATTTTGATCTTTTAAACGGGCTTTTAACTCTTCATTAATTACAGGTTTATTTTCGTCGTTTGTCATTAAACAGCCTTTTATAATTCTCTTAGTGCTTGTGAAATTGGTATTCTTGCAGCCCTAAAGCTTGGCAATAACCCACCGATTAAGCCTATTATAAGGGCGACAACGATACCTGTTGTTAGTAATTCAAAAGTTACTTTGAAGGTAAAAGCTACTTGCGTAAAGCTTGACCAACTTAAAGTGCTTACTTTAAAGCCATTGAAGAATAAATAGGCCAAAATTCCTCCAAGTAATCCGCCTAACAAGCCTAAAAGCAATGATTCTGATAGCACTGAAAATACAATTGATGAGCGTTTGAAACCAAGCGCTCTTAAAGTGGCAATTTCTCTTGTGCGAGTTGAAACGGCCGTATACATGGTATTAATGGCACCAAAGGATGCGGCGATTCCCATAAGAATGGCAAGTATGAAGCCTATGGTATTGATTACAACATTCATAATCTCCGTTTGCTCAGATAGATAGTCTTGCTCAGATTTCACGGAGAGTACTAATTTAGGGTTTGCCTCTACCTGTTCATTAATACTCGACAATAAGTCTGGATTAGTAATTTTTACACGAACAGAAGAATAATTATTATTTCGATTATAGGCTGACTGCAGCACTCCGATATCGGACCACACTTCAGATTCTGCCATTGAACCATCATCTGAAAATATACCGACTACTGTCCAAACGTTTTTGCCCCACTTTATTTCACTACCCAGGTCTAGTCCTTGATAAGTATCCATTAAACCTTTACCAATCACGATTTCGTTTAATCCCGAAGTAAAATTTCGTCCTTGTATAATTTTATAATTAGGTCTTAACTGAAAAGCCTTATCCGAAACCCCTCGTAAAGGTACATTGGCATCTAGACCCGTACTTTTCTTTTTCAAATCCACAATCACAAATAGCTCTGGTGAGATCATTAGCTTTCCAGATGTATCAGTTTCTACACCAGTAAGCTCTTCAATCGCAATTAATTCTTGACTGCTTACCCCACTATTCAGCTCAGAATTAGCAGCCGCTCCAAGAATAAATAAGACATCATCAGCGCCCCCTTTGGTAACTGTGTCTTTAAGCCCATTTGCAATAGAGAGAACGGTAACAAACACAGCAACTACGCCAGCAATGCCAGCAATAGCTACTAAAGAAGAACCCCAACGTTGTGGAATACTTCTAAAATTCATCAAAAGAACTTTTAGTAATTGTGTGATTGAATTCATCTCAAGCCACCTTACGCATTGCGTCAACAATTTTTAATCTTAATGCTTGCATTGCAGGCATTAAACCAGCAATAACTCCCATAACTGCGGCGATGATTAAGCCAACAACAATATCCTTTTGCTGGATATAAAAAATGGGGAAATATTTGCGTACTGAATCCGCGTTATCAACAAATAACTTCGCTAAAAGCAAGCCAACCGCCGCTGAGATTAGTGTAATAAACAAAGCTTCCAAAATAACCATCCACATTACTTTACTATCAGAAAAACCCAGTGTTTTAAGCACACCAATTTCTCCTGTTCTCTCGCGTATGGATTGCGACATCGTATTTGCTACCACTAATAACATGGTAAAAAATACCGCGCTTACAACCGCATTAATAATTTTTCCAATATCACCAATTTGACCTGCAAAGGATTTAGCAAAAGCTTCTTCGGTGGAAGTTTTAGTTTCAGCAGAAGAATTTTCAAAAAGTTTATCAACTTCTTTAGCAATTTGTGCGGAATCATCAGGATTGGCAATTTTAAGAACATACCAGCCAACTGTGCCACCACCAAAAGCTCTACTCTCATCAAAATACTTATAATTCATAAGCATTCCTCCATCGTCAAGATCCTCTCCTAACTGATAGATTCCTACAAAGTCAAAATCATAAGTGTTTGTGCCATCTTTTTTACGCCATATGGACGTTTGTATCGGAATACGATCACCTACCTTCCATTCTTCAGCAAAACGATCGGCTAAAGACTTACTCACAAGTAAACCTTGGCGATTACTAACCCAATCATCCAAATTACCTTCAAGTAATTTAAGCTCAGGATAAATTTGCAAATGCTTTTCTGGCTCAACTGGAAATAAAGGTAATTGATTTCGCGGATCTTTATAAATACCCCCAAACCAGGTTTGATGAGAAACGATTTCTACCCCATCAATATTCTCAATTTGTCGACCATAACTAATTGGCAAAGGCTGTGTAAAAGTCACTTTATGCAATGTTAGCAATCGATCCTTACCGGCAATATCCGCACCAGCACTAAAGGCTATTTTTAAGGCTGACAATAAACCAAACATCAAAAATGCAGTCATTATCGACAAGAAGGTAAACAACAAACGTGTTTTATTACGTTTTAGGTTTGTCATTACAAAGCGTAAGTATTTCATATGAACACCTCTTAAATATTACGCGTAGTAGAAATTTTCCCATCTTCCATATAGAGAACTTTCTTTGCTCGCTCAGCAGCCCTCAAATCGTGCGTCACCATAATTATGGTTTTACCTTGTTGTTCATTAAGTGCTTGCAATAAATCAAGAATTTCATCGCCAGATTTTCTATCCAAATCACCGGTAGGTTCATCACATAACAACAAATCAGGATCCGTCACGATGGCTCGAGCAATTCCAACACGCTGTTCTTGACCACCAGATAATTCACCAGGCTTATGAGTTGCTCTATCACTTAAACCAACCAAATCCAAAGCCGCTAATGAGCGAGTTTTCCTATCTTTTGAACCTAGCTTAGTTAACAGTAGAGGCAACTCTACATTACGCCAAGCATTTAACACTGGCATCAAATTAAACATTTGAAAAACAAAGCCTACATGATCGGCCCGCCACTGACTCAAACCTTTTTCAGATAAATCATGAACAGGCACTTCATCAAAAATTAAACTCCCAGAACTTGGCCTATCTATACCACCAATCATATTAAGCAATGTAGATTTACCAGAACCCGAAGGACCCATTAAGGCAAGAAAATCACCTTTCTCAACATCTAAACTTAAGTCATTGAGTACATGAACCGTTTCTTTGCCGCGTTTAAAATCTTTATGTAAATTATTTATTTGTAATAACATAAGAACACCTGAGTAGAATTATAATTATTTAATATTGACCTGCTTGAGATTTTGAAATTGTTCGGGATTAAGTATGATTTGTTCACCACCAATCAAACCGTCTTGAAGTACCGCGTAATTTAATGTTTTTGATTGAATAGTAATACGTCTTGATTCAAGCATGCCATTGGTATCAGCAAGTATGACCATATCGTTTCCTGCTTTAGAAAAGACGGCATCTAGTGGAATACGTATCTTAGGTAGTTCTACAACATCGCTTACCGATGCTTCTAAATCATCCGCTAAAAAACTTACTCGCACACCCATATCAGTTAATATTCTATTGTCTAGTTGATTAAACCCAATACGAACTTTTACTGTGGCTTTTTGCCTATCCGCGGTTGGGACAATATTGATAACCTTGGCAGGTATTGTCCAATCCGGATAGGCATCTAAAATCGCTTCAACATCTTGTCCTGGAATGACTTTGTTAATAAACGACTCATTCACATCCACTTCAATTTCACGCGAGTCCATATCAACCAAGGTGCAAATACCGGTTCGGGTTGAGCCTCCGGTTGCTGCGGGAGAAATCATTTCTCCGGGTTGTGCATTTTTAGTAATAACTACACCTGAAAATGGCGCGACAATCGTATAGTCCTTTTGAAATTGTTTTTGCAAGGCCAAGTTTTGACTACTTACTCTGATATCAGATTGTGCATTACTGAGACGAGCTTTTAAAGCTGCAAGTTCTGCTTGGGCACTATCTAGATTAGATAAAGGGACTAATTTACTGGCTCTTAACTCTAGCGTTCTATCTAGATTTTTTTGAGCCTCGGCAATTCTAACTTTGACTTCGTCTAATGAGGTTTCTGCCGCTCTTTGCTGAGACTTCGCTAAGGCTATTTGGGCAACTAAAGTACTATCATCTAAGGTAGCCAGTATTTGGCCCTCTTCAACTTGCATGCCTTCTTCAACCAATACCTCACGAATTTTTCCAGTCACTTTTGAGGAAACCGTGGCCTGTCGTCTTGCAACCACATAGCCCGAGGCATTAAGTACCGCATCACTTTTCGGTATATTACTAACCGAGGGCTTTATTACCTTATGTATCTCTGCATCTAATAACTTAGGTTCCTTTGCTTTTACAAAATAATAAACCGCTGATGAAATAATTGCGAAAACTAATAGCAATCCCAACCATTTACCAATTCCACTGCCCTTACGCTCATAACGGCTTGATTTATCCAATTTCAAAGAATTTAATTTTTCTTGATCTAATGCCATGAAACGTCCAATGATTTTCCATTAAAATACGTGTTTTCTAATAATCTGATTATACGACATGTATTATCGATTTTAACATTGACAAAAGTAATAAATATGATTGATATAGGGCTTAATTTAAGCCATGAAAGCTTTACTAAGGACCTAGATGCGGTAATCCAACGCGCAGTTGTAGCTGGAGTGACTCAAGGTATTCTCACTGGAGCAACCGAACAAGGCAGTAAAGACGCTTTTGAACTTACTCAAAAATACCCTGATTTATTCTATTCAACAGCTGGAGTACATCCGCATTATTCCAGCGAATACACTAGCGATGTGCATAAAACCTTAGAAACGCTTATAGAACATGACAAAGTCGTAGCGGTTGGCGAATGCGGCTTGGACTTTAATCGCAATTTCTCTACCCCAAGCCAACAAGAGCATGCTTTCAGACAGCAGCTTGAAATAGCGAAAAACTCACAACTCCCAGTCTTTTTACACCAAAGAGACGCTCATGAGCTTTTTCTAGATATCCTTAAAGAGAATATCAATGAAATTAGTGGCGGAGTTGCGCACTGTTTCACTGGAACAAAAGAACAAATGAAAGATTACCTAGATCTAGGACTTTACATAGGAATTACTGGTTGGATTTGTGATGAACGTCGAGGACAAGATTTACAAGAGGCGATTAACTATCTTCCACAAAATCGCATATTAATAGAAACTGACGCACCCTATTTATTACCCAGAGACTTAAAACCAAAACCCAAGTCACGTAGAAATGAGCCCATGTATCTCGGTCATGTTTTGCAAAGCATTGCAAAATTACGTGGTGATGATGTTGAAGTTTTAGCTAGCCTCACCGTAGAAAATACAAAACGCTTGTTCGCCATTTAAGTTTATAATTCACTTTCAAATAAAATTTCATCAGGTTTATCTATGAGTAACGCACTAGCCAATTTCATTTACAAAAAATGGGACGAGTCAATCATTCCCGAATTAGAAGACTACATTAGAATTCCCAATAAATCTCCTAACTTTGATCCCGATTGGGAAAAGCATGGTTACATGGATGATGCAGTTGAGCTCATGGTTAACTGGTGCAATCAACAAGCCATTGAGGGCATGCAGGTTTCAGTTAAAAAACTCGAAGGACGCACACCTCTAATTTACATTGATGTTCCTGCATTTAATAGCACCTCAAAAGAAACCATTTTGCTTTATGGTCATCTTGATAAGCAACCTGAATTTGATGGTTGGGATGAAGACCTTTCTCCTTGGGTTCCTAAAATAAAAGATGGCAAACTCTATGGACGTGGTGGTGCTGATGACGGTTACGCACTTTACGGCTCACTTACAGCTATTCTGGCCTTACAGCAACACGGCGGTTCACATGCGCGTTGCGTCATTGTTATTGAAGCCTGCGAAGAAAGTGGAAGTTTTGATTTACCTTATTATCTAGATTTAATAGAAGATGATTTAGGCACGCCCTCTCTAGTTGTGTGTTTAGATGCCGAATGTGGCAACTACGACCAACTTTGGTGTACTACCTCCTTACGTGGAAACTTGATTGGTACATTAAGAGTAGACGTGCTTACCGAAGGTGTACACTCTGGTGCTGCTAGCGGAATTGTGGCGTCAAGCTTCAGGGTTATACGAGAATTACTTGATCGAGTTGAGAATAGTAAAACCGGTGATATTTTAGTTGAAGAGCTCAAGTGTGAAGTCCCACAACAACGACTTGAGCAAGCAAAAAAAGCCTCTACTGTAGTTGGGGATGGAGTCCATGAAAAACTACCTTTTTCAGGAACCATGTTACCAGTTACCGATGACAATCTAGAACTGGTATTAAACAATACTTGGCGACCAACTCTCAGTGTTACCGGTGCGGAAGGTTTACCTGACCGACTTAATGCAGGTAATGTATTACGTCCGTTTACTGAAATCAAAATCTCATTCCGCTTACCACCTTTAGTTGAAGGTGATATTGCTGCGGCTAAGGTAAAAGAAATATTTGAGACCGATGTTCCTTATGGTGCCAGTTCTACATTTACAGTTATGAGTAAAGAAACTGGGTGGAGCGCACCAGAAACAGCACCGTGGTTAGAAACCGCTATGCAAGAAGCCTCAAGTCAATATTTCAACGCTGACTCAATGTATATGGGTACGGGTGGGACCATCCCATTCATGAACATGTTAGGAACCAAGTATGCCGGTGTACAGTTTCTAGTAACCGGTTTATTAGGTCCCAAGTCTAATGCTCATGGTCCAAATGAGTTTTTGCACATTGCAACAGGTAAAAAACTAACCGCCTGTGTAGCTCATGTCATACAAAGACATAGTGAACAGTCTAGCTATTAAATTTCTAATAGAATCGAGCACTACTTTTTTAGAAACCTAGACTTTTATTAACTACTACGATCTCGCGGTCAAGCCGCGGGAAAGTAATCTTCTGTATTAGTAATCAAATAGTTGTTAACAAAAATAATTTTTCATAGCAATTGTTAATGAATTTAATATCTTTAACTTAAAACATAATTTATTGCTTACCTTACCGCGGCTTGACCGCGATATCTTTATTTCTAATAAATTATGTGTTTAAAATTTATAGGTCATTCCAACTTGAAAAGTCAGCGGCTTATAGTCTAAGTCACTAAAAGTACCAACTGCACCTTCTTCGCCCTCAAGCTCAATCCCACTGCTGGTCCCATAGCGAATTTCACCATGAACTGCCCACCTTGGGCTAATATCATAATTTGCACCAGCAAAAACTTGAAAGCCTGTATCGCCATCACCAGAATAAGAAATTTCAGTGCCATTAGTTTCTAAATCAATATCGACCTCTTGAACCCAACTCAAACCGGCCCCTAAATATGGCGTCCAGTTGTTAGTTTTATTGAAAGAGTAAATACCATTTATAAAAAAGATATTTGAGGCATAGTTACCCTCTGAAAATACTTGGCCATCGGCTAAAGTCGTTTGACTATCATTGCTTCGATACTCCCAAGCTAACTCGGCAGCAAAATTATCAGTATATTGATAAGCAAATCCTAAGCCGGCTGTAAACCCAGAATCAAGCTCAACTTCAGCAATGCCATCCTGTGCTCCAACCCCATTGGTATTGGCATCTAAGTCAGACATTTGTGAAATTCCCACATATGGCCTTATACTCCAATCACCAGTCGCTGCACTTAATTGAAAGTTTGTTACTAGTAGAACGCATAAAATAGATACTTTTTTAAACATGATTAAACTCCTAAAGTTTTCTAAAAAATTCATAGATTAATACGGATGAAGTGAGCAAACTGATTAGAATCAAACACTTAATGTACGAATGGGCAGGATAAATGCATGAATGGACCATTTAAGATTGGCGAAATTCGACCAATAGAATATTTTTTAGCCATTGGAGTCATTATCGGCTTACTGTTTTCTATGATTGCTGATGGCGATGAAAGTGTGTCCGCGATTATTCCTCAAATTATTCAGTGGCAATTACAAGTTTTAATCCCGTTATTTATACTTATCGCGGTTCATAGCCTGTTACATAAAATAGATCGCTTTGATAATTTAAACCCATGGCTAAAATTATCAATATCCGGTCTGATCGGTGCATTACTTTTTAGTCCATTAGCAATTTGGATAGACTGGATGTATGGAGAAGTTAATCCAAGCGCACTTAGTTCAGGATTACTACATGAATTCATCAGTGTTGCACCACCAGTCATTCTTTGTTGGATAGCTATTAATGCACCATGGCTACTAGGTTTCCAGTTAGTACGTAAAGATGTAGCTTTAAAAATAGAATCTACCAGCCAAGCATCGCAAATCTCCCACAAAGAGCCTAGTTTTTATGAATTATTGCCAGAAAATATTCGTGGGGAATTAATCTACTTAAAAGCCGAACTTCACTACCTAAAGGTTGTAACCACTGCTGGCTCAGCCTTAATTCTTTATAATTTAAAAGATGCTATTAGCCAATTACGTATAGATGGCATTAAAACGCATAGATCTTACTGGGTGGCTTCTAAATACTTGGGGCGAGTAGAAAAAATTGGCAGACAAGGCCAAGTGCATACCATCACCAAGGACATCATTCCAATCAGTCGAAACCAATTATCCATGGTTATTAAAAAACACAGCAAAACCACAAATCAGCTGAAATAATGCCCTATTTATAAGCATAATTGTGCGCATGCACAATTACTGAAAACGCTCTCTACAAGCTTATTTCTTATATTAATAAAAAATTTATTCAGTTAAAACAATAGCTTATGTAAATTTACATTTTTACACTTCAATATTGTTGAAATTCAAGCAGGAAACGATATGATGCACTGCATCAATAGTTAGAAACTTTATGTTTCTATGTTGACTCCTCCCTTTTGAGATTAATTTATATACTCATATTTCAGCCCCAGCCAAATTTTGCTGGGGCTTTTTTTTAGCTTAAATTTGGACAAATAAAAAACCCAGCGTAAAGCTGGGTTTTATTTTTCATTGCTAAATCCTTGATCTTGGCAGAAAACTGCTCCTGCGTATCCTGCATTCCCTACTTCCATGTAGGTCAATCAGCTTCAGGACGACATAAATGTCGATTAAGCTTCTGGTTGTTCAACCTCTTTCATGCTCAAACGAACACGACCTTGGCGATCAACTTCAATCACTTTAACTTTAACCACTTGGCCTTCTTTCACATGATCAGCGACTTTTTCAATACGCTCTTCTTTAATTTGTGAAATAT
>CALHVH010000116.1 GCA_938039225.1 uncultured Gammaproteobacteria bacterium | reverse complement strand
GATTAAACAAAGGGTCGAGCAATTTGATCTAAGTGCTGAAGCACGCAATGAAGGTAGCGTAGTTAGTGTATCTGACGGTATCGTGCGTATTCATGGTTTGAGCGACGCCGCTTATGGTGAGATGCTTGAATTCCCAAATAATACATTTGGTATGGCGCTTAACTTAGAGCAAGATTCTGTTGGTGCGGTAGTCTTAGGTGATTACAAGCACATTTCAGAAGGCGACAGCGTTAAAACAACGGGTAGGATTCTTGAAGTACCAGTTGGTGATTCAATGCTTGGTCGTGTGGTAAATGCTTTGGGTCAACCAATTGATGGTAAGGGTCCTTTAGGTACTACTGAAACTGCTCCTATTGAAAAAGTTGCACCAGGTGTAATTGCTCGTAAGTCAGTTAGCCAACCTGTGCAAATGGGTCTTAAGGCGATTGATGCAATGGTTCCAGTTGGTCGTGGCCAGCGTGAGTTAATTATTGGCGATAGACAAACTGGTAAAACAGCGGTTGCTATCGATGCCATCATTAACCAAAAAGGCACAGGCGTTAAATGTATTTATGTAGCGATTGGTCAGAAGAACTCCTCTGTTGCTAACGTAGTACGTAAGCTTGAAGAACATGGCGCGATGGATCACACCATTATTGTTGCAGCGACAGCGGCTGATTCAGCGGCTATGCAATATGTTGCTCCTTACTCTGGTTGTTCAATGGGTGAATACTTCCGTGATAACGGTGAAGATGCACTTATTATTTATGATGATTTAACCAAGCAAGCTTGGGCGTATCGTCAAATTTCATTATTACTTCGTCGTCCTCCGGGTCGTGAAGCTTATCCTGGTGATGTTTTCTATTTGCATTCACGTTTACTTGAGCGTGCTGCTCGCGTTAACGAAGACTACGTAGAAAAATTCACAGAAGGTCGTGTTAAAGGTAAAACGGGTTCATTAACGGCATTGCCAATTATTGAAACTCAGGGTGGTGATGTATCAGCATTCGTACCAACCAACGTAATTTCAATTACTGATGGTCAGATCTTCTTAGAAACAGATTTATTTAATGCAGGTATTCGTCCTGCGATTAATGCGGGTTTGTCGGTGTCACGTGTAGGTGGTGCTGCTCAAACTAAGATTATTAAAAAATTGGGTGGTGGTATTCGTTTAGCACTAGCTCAATATCGTGAATTAGCGGCTTTCGCTCAGTTTGCCTCGGATCTTGATGAAGCAACTCGTAAGCAGTTAGAGCGTGGTACTCGCGTAACTGAATTAATGAAGCAAAAACAATATTCTCCATTATCAATTGCTGAAATGGGTCTATCACTTTTCGCCGCTAACGAAGGTTTCCTTGATGATGTTGAAGTAAGTAAAGTTGTTGATTTTGAAACAGCATTACACGCACACGCTAACGATAACTTCTCAAGCCTTCTTGATTTAATTAATGAGAAAGGCGACTTTAATGATGATATCAAAGCTCAATTGACTGCTGCGATTACCGACTTTAAAGCAAAAGGTGTTTATTAATTATTTGTTGAAACACGATTAATTAATATTAAAAGATTCCACTAGGGGAAACCGATGGCAGGCGCTAAAGAAATACGCACTAAGATTAAAAGCGTTAAAAATATGCAGAAAATCACCAAGGCTATGGAAATGGTCTCGGCGAGTAAAATCCGCAAAGCTAAAAATCTTATGACGGCCTCGCGTCCATACGCACAAAAAATTCGCAAGGTAATTGGTCATCTTACGCAAGTAAGTCCTGATTTTCGTCATCCATTTATGGAAAGTCGCGAAAACAAACGTGTTGGTTACATTATTGTGTCAACTGACCGTGGTTTGTGTGGTGGTTTGAACACTAACTTGTTCAAGCGTGTATTAAAAGACATGCAAGCGTTTGAAGAGCAAGGCGTTGAAGTTGATTTATGTTTAATCGGTTCAAAAGGTCTTAACTTCTTCCGTCGCTTTAGTAAAAACATCGTATCAACCGTTTCTCATCTTGGTGATGCACCAAAAATGAGTACGCTTTACGGTACGGTTACTAGCATGTTGGATTTATACAGCGAAGGCAAAATTGATCGTTTACATATTGCTTACAACGAATTTGTAAACACTATGGTGCAAAAACCAACGGTAGATACTTTATTACCAGTACAAATTGATGATCAAGATGACCTACAAAATATGTGGGATTATATCTACGAGCCAAGTGCTGAAGAAGTATTAGAAACTTTATTAGTTAACTATGTTGAGTCACAGGTTTATCGCGGTACTTTAGATAACTTGGCGTCAGAGCATGCGGCACGAATGGTAGCAATGAAAAGTGCTACTGATAATGCGGGCGACATCATTGATAACTTACAAACGATTTATAACAAAGCGCGTCAAGCAGCAATTACTCAAGAGATTTCTGAGATTGTTGGTGGTGCGGCTGCGGTTAGTTAATCTATTAAATAGAGTTAACCAAAGTAAGAAAGAATTTTTAATTTTATATTTAAACAAATTACTGCAAGTTTAACGACACAGTAAACGGTGAAAACTGAGGTCCTATCATGAGTACAGGTAAAACTATTCAAATCATTGGTGCGGTAGTGGATGTTGAATTTCCACGTGATGCAATTCCAAAGGTTTATGACGCATTAACTATTGCTGATGCTAATCTTACCCTTGAAGTACAGCAGCAATTAGGTGACGGCATTGTTCGTACTATTGCTATGGGTGCTTCTGAAGGGCTTAAGCGTGGTATGGATGTGGTTAATACCGGTAAGAAAATTTCTGTACCAGTTGGTAAAGCTACTCTTGGTCGTATCATGGACGTTTTGGGCGCTCCTCAAGATGAACGTGGTTCAGTAGACGCTGAAGAACAGTGGGAAATTCACCGTGCGCCGCCTTCGTATGAAGAGCAAGCGGGTGGTAATGAATTACTAGAAACTGGTATTAAAGTTATTGACTTACTTTGCCCATTTGCTAAGGGTGGTAAAGTTGGTTTATTCGGTGGTGCTGGTGTAGGTAAAACCGTAAACATGATGGAATTAATTAACAACATCGCGACAGCTCATAGTGGTTTGTCAGTATTTGCTGGTGTTGGTGAGCGTACTCGTGAA